>DLVS01000048.1 GCA_003445095.1 Verrucomicrobiales bacterium | reverse complement strand
CTCGCCCTCTTCCGCCGTTGGACCGTGGAGTCGGGTAGCCGGTATTTTGCTGTTGCTCGGCGCGCTGGCCTTGGGGGTTGGGTTAGCTGCCAACCGACACGCCCGAGCTGCCGTCGAAGCCGAACAGATGGCCGTTGCGGCAAATACCGCTTTGGGAAACGAGGCGTTCCTCCGCGAACGTTTGAAGGAGTTGAACTCCCAACCGGCGAATCCGCCCACGGACAAGGAACGCCTGAGGACCGCCGTCGAGCGGTGGCAGCTCTCCGGACAACTGCAGTTGGCCGGTCCGCGCGGGACTGGTATTGATCCATCGCAGGCGCGAGGGGCAGCTTTGGGGGGCGGAGTATTGGGTACGGTGCTGCCCGTTGTCCCATTGGTCGCCGCTGGATTTTGGCTTCTGCTTCGCCGCGGCGCCGCACCGGGTGATTCGGAGACTAAGCCACGCCGGTGGATGCAATGGCTGGGCGGCAGTTTGTTAATTGCTGGACTGCCCCTGGGAGCGTTCGGCGGGTGGATCGCCTTCCAAATCGCCCACGATTCCCAGTGGAATCCAAGTCCGGCGGAAGCGTTCATTTCCGTGGGCACTTGGGTGTCCAGCCTCGCCCTGCTCGTCGGAGGATTGGCGCTGTTGGCTTTTGCCCGGCCTCTTCCAAGGTCGGCGCCGTCCCGTCGTGGCCGTTGGTCAACGGTCGTCGCCGCAGTCACGGCGTGCGTGGTGGCGAGCGGTTTGGTTGTTTTGACAAATTCCAACGGTGCCCTCGCACCGCCATGGCCAATTCGTCCTGAACCACGTTTGCTCAGACTAGCGTGGGAACCAGTCCGCGTGGAGGAGAACGTGGTGATCATTAACGTGCAGACCACCGTGTCTGGCGGGCCGCTGGAGCTGAGGGCGGGCCTTAATGGTCCGCAACAGACTGACGGAATGGCGATGGTGCCCGAAGAGGTCAGTCAGGCGCTGCCGATGTCACTGGCTCGCTTTGGCCAACCGTCGGGAAACCGCCCATGGACGGTAGCGGCGACCGGCGACCACCGTTGGCAAGTCGGCTTCGTTTTCCCGCACGCCGCTGCCGCGGAGGAAACTTTCCGCGGACTCCAAGCCGCTGATCTGGGTGAGGTGGGGCTTAGCGATTGGGAGGTCTTCGACGTGATTGGGTCTAACGGCGTCGAATACCGAGGAAGCATTCAGGCCAGCCGATTGATAACGTCTGGTCATCCCACCTGGGTGTCGGTCAGTGGGCAAAGCACGGCTAACGAACGCTCGTTGAGAATGACGTGGGACCTCGTGGCGTCGTATCCGGGGTCGGTGCGTCTCCTCGAAGGGACCAACGCCACTTTGGAATGGAGTGATAGCGGTCACGTGTTTCGCGGGACGTTGCCGTTGATGGGAGACCTCGACGACATCGCGACGCCACTCGACTTGGTAGCTCGTTCCGGGTTGCCCTCCGCAACGGTTCAAGTGGATGTCGTCGCACTGCCGGATGAACGGGTCCGCGTGGTGCGGCGGTTCGGTAGCAGGGAAAGTTCGGCAGAATTCCCGGGGCAGTTCTCCGAGGTCGCCGAAGAACTGGTGAAGACAGCGACTTTCAGGGCCAAGGCGACTCGCGCGGAGCCGATCGAACTCTGCCAGGTCAATGGCCAATCGCTCACCGTCCTCGTGGCTGAGGGCTCGAGTGGTGCTACGCCTCCAAGTGCCGTGGGAAGAGCCAGGTTGAGTTGGTTCGGTGTGGGAGTTTTCCTGCTGGTGGCCGTTGCCGGAGTTGGCTTGCTGCTCGCTCGAATCACCAAGGTACGCGGTGGTGTCGGCTGCGCTGCGTTGGTGGCGTTGATCCTGGCGCTCCTCGTGGCGTTTGTGGGGGTGGCTTCGTTGGTGAGCTACCTTTCCTTTCGACAACCATCGTTGAGTCCACCGATACAGATCGAGGCACGCCCGTGACTCATGAACTCATCTGAGACCAACACCTTTGTCACCACGCGCTGGACTCAGGTGCTGGCTGCCCGCGGCGATTCGGAAGCGGCACGGGCCGCACTGAGCGAACTTTGTTCCGCCTACTATGGACCGGTGGTCGCGTTTCTGACTCACACGGGGTGTGGCGCTGATGATCCGCGCGATGTCGCCCACGAATTCTTCGCCGTACTCCTGGAGCGGGACGGCGTTGGTGGCGTGGAGCCGGCTCGCGGTCGTTTTCGCTCGTACCTGCTGGGCGCGGTGAAGCACCACGTCACCAACCGGCGAGTGCGCGCAATGCGCGAGAAGCGGGGTGGGAGGACTGAACACGAACCGCTGCAAGCGGGAACCGACACGACCGTCGAACGGCAGCTAGCGGCGGATTCACCGAAGTTGGACACACTTTTCGACCACGAATGGGCGATGGCGGTCATTGAGCGCGCTTTGGCGGCGTTGCAACGTGAGGCGGCCGCCGACGGCACCGAACGCCAATTCGCCGTGCTGAAATCCTGGTTGTCGTTCGACGGGATTCCCGGCTCGCAGGCGGAGGCTGCGTTCCAGCTCGGGATGAGCGGAGGGGCGGTAAAAGTGGCCGTGCATCGCCTGCGCCGCCGCTTCCGCGAGCTGGTCCGAGGCGAGATTGCCCAGACACTTCCCTCCGCCGAAGAAGTCGAGGCCGAGCTGCGTCATTTGATTGAAGCGTTGACTCGGGAGTAGTTAAAAAAGGGCAGCCGCGTTCGCCACTTGCGGGTCGTGCATAGGCCCAATGTGCTTGCCAGTTGGCAGTTGCGCTGCTAGCTCGTTACGCTCCGAATCGAAGTTGCCCCCTGATCGTCTCGCGCTAGGTGCGTTCTCCTACTGCGGTCGATTGTGGATCAGGCTGCTTTCCAGTTCGGCGTTACTTCGTACGCAATTATCCTATCCTCTTATGAAACCAAACCGGATCGCCGCGACTCTTGCCGGCGTCATTACTCTCGCCCTGGCCCCGACCGCCAGCGCCCAGAATCTTGTTACTTGGTCGGGGGGCGACGGCGACTTCTATCTCCCGGGAAACTGGGACACCGGAACCGTGCCTGGCTTGACCGACATCGCAGTCATCAATAATGGAGGTACCGCGACCATCAGCGCCGCAGCCGGCGAACGCGACTTAGGCGCGATCCGCCTGGGCGCGACCGAAGGGAGCACCGAGTCGGGCCACGTGATTATGAATGGCGGCACGTGGAAACTCGGTTACACCGAGGGTGACCCCAAAGCGGTGATCGGCTTCAGCACGACGCTCTCCACATTCATTATGAATGGCGGAACCATTCTCTTCGATGGTCCCGACCTTTTCCCCGGCAGCAAGACTGACGACGGGTTGAACGGACTCGACTGGGAAGTCGGCGAGAAGGGGCTGGGGCGATTCGAGGTGCACAATGACGCCGTCTTCCGCGCGGGCGATGACATTAAGGTGGGGGCCAATGCCGCGGGCCAAGGGACCGTCCTCATCGACGGCAACGCCAAGGTCTCCGTCGGCAGCGGCATTAGCGTGTCGGAGGGTGGACCCAATCCCATAGAACAGGTAATGATCGTCGCGGGAAACGCCTTAGTGGAGTCCGGCAACAGCATGGGAGCCGGAAACCCCCTGGGATCCACTGACGAAGGTTACCTCACCATGGCCTCGGGTGTCGATAGCACCGGCCGGCTGGTGGTTCAGGACAATGCCGTCGTCAACTATCGCCGCCTGAGCGCCCGCCAAGGCACTAGCATCATTACCGTGAAGGATCATGGGCAGATGCATATCTTCGACGTTTTCGCAGGCACCGGTGGGTCTCCGGAAAATCGGCCAACCGAGACTGGCCCAAACAGCACGTTTGTTTCTCAGGATCCCGGTAACGGAGTTTTGACCCTCCAAGATGATGCGCAGATGACGGTCAATTCGGATCCGGAATCGGGCCCCACTAAGGGCCTGGCGATTAGCGGCCCGCGGGATGCCGGCAACCCGGGCGGCACTGCCCTGATGGTAATCCGTGACCGAGCCTCATTCAGTGTCATCCAGGACTTGGCGGTGGGAACCGGTGCCGCGGAGACGTCTATCGGAACCCTCGAGGTAGTGGGGCCGAGCGCGAAAATCGCGATTGGCGGCAATTTGAGCCTCGCGGTTGACCTCGACGGTGTGGCCACGCCCGGACGAGGCACGCTGCAGGCCACTTTGACCGGCCCCACCCACTCCACCGTGGTGGTTACCAATGTCGGTCGGATCTCCAATGGCCACCTCAAGGTTAAGCTGAGCGGGTTCACCCCCAGGGGCGGCGAAACCTACACGCTCGTGACCGCCGCCAGCTTCGATGGCCAGTTCCTTGACGCCGACTATACCGAGGCGGTGCTGCCCACTGGGCTGTCCTGGGAATTGCAATACAACCCCACTTCGGTCGTGTTGAAAGTTGCCGGCGTTTTGGCCGGTCCCAAAACCATTACGGTTAACAACCCCAGCAATGTCGCGGTGGTTGGCCAGACGAATCTTCTCCAGGCAATCGGCATGTTGGAGGACGGGGACACGATCCAATTCAATATCGCCGGGGCCGGGCCTCACTACATCCAAACCCCTGACGGAGGTTATCCGTACATCGAAGCCGACAATGTGACCATCGATGGTTACACTCAGCCGGGTGCGGTTCCCAACAGCAACACGATCCTCGCGGCCAACAACGCGCAGATCAAAATCATCCTCGATTCGCGAAACGGGAACTCGAAGATCATGGATTTCCCGCCGGATAATCCGAATGACGATACCGGCTATGGCAGCGGGGAATCAGCCATCCTGGGCGTGCTGACCGCGACCAATGTGACTGTTCGCGGCGTGGGAATGCTGGCCGTGCCGCTGACCGGAGGCGGCGAGGTGGCCGTGTATGGCGTCGCGTTCGCGAAAGGGGCAAACGGTCATATCAACGGATGCTGGATCGGGGTGGATGTGAATGGAGAAACCTCGTTCGGGATCGCCCCGGCGGACGGTGTCACTGGATTCCGCTACCAACAAAGGAACGAAGAGAACCAGACGACTAACGTAATCCTGGTCAGCGACGTGGTCATTGGCGTGGCCAAGGGCTCCACCAGCCCACGTTCGGAATTCAACGTGATTACGGGTGTGCCGGCTATTCCCGTCATTCTGGAAGGCCAAAATCACCGGTTCTCCGGCAACTTCTTCGGTGTCCTCCCCAGCGGAAATACTGATTTCAACGTGACCGCGATTCCAGAGAACGCCGGCAACTTTGAAGGCTTCATTGAAGTCGGCCGCTCGGGCAACAACACCGTCATCGGAGTGGATGGCGATGGCGTGAATGACGCCGAAGAACGAAACGTTTTCGGTGGCACTCTCCCGGAGAACCAAGGCGGCTACGATCACTCGATCGAGTTCTACGGCCAGACGCCAGGAACCAACATCGTCGTGGCGGGTAACTACATCGGCGTGGGCGTGGATGGGGTGACCCGGTTCAACAATTCTGTCTCGCCGCTGAATGCGCCGGGAGGGAGTGCTCAGTACCGCTTTGGTTCTGATTTCGATGGCGTGAGCGACGCGGTGGAAGGCAACGTGGTGTACAACAACTTCCCAGAGAGTAGCGTCGCCGAGTCCGTTAAATCGTTCTTCGATGAATTGAACCAAACCGGAGTAGCCTCGGTGCGCGGTAATAAGCTCGTGAATAACTACATCCCGCCCGTGGATCCCTTGCGGATAGGAATGGTGGATGGCGAGAATGTCGTCGGCGGTTTCATGACCAACTATTACTCCCGCATCGTCGCCGATGTGAACAATGGCCTCGTGCCCGTACTCAGCTCATCGACCACAGTGGCGCGCCTCATTGGCTCAACGCCGCTTCCCAACGCAGAGTATCCCAACATAGTGGTTGACCTGTACATTCCCGACCCGGAGGGAATTGCGACCGGCAAGGCGTTGGACCCCGTGCTTTATCCGGAGGGATGGATCCAAGGAAAGACCTATCTGGGCTCCTACCTAGTGGATGGTCCCCAGGATCTGAATGCTGCGGCGGGCGCCTTCGAGTTCGATATCTCGGGGCTAAACATCCCGGCCAATACTCTTCTGACGGTGGCCTCAACCTATTCGAAGAGTCCGGCGGGCACGCATAACGGAATTGGGATTACCACCCTGTTCTCCGTGCCAGTCGCGGCCGGGCCGGCGGCCTCTGGGCCGACGATCAATCCAGTCACGCTCAACGCGGAAGGGACCGCGATCACGATCAGTTGGACGGGCGGCGTGCCTCCCTACCAGTTGCAGCGGCGGACGCAGTTGAACGGTGATTGGGTGAATGAAGGTCCTGCCGATGCTTCCACGACGAGGACGGTGCCGGTGAGCGGCAGCGAAGGATACTTCCAGGTCGTCGGGCAGTAACCGGCGATTTCGAGTTCAGACGGGCGCGGACACTGAGTCCGCGCCCGTTTTGTTTTCGCCGGCGCCAGCTTTCCAGTAGTAGCTCTCGTGCGGGACGATCAAGAGAAGGGAAGAGCTTGGTGGGTTCATCGCCCAAAGTTTTGCCCCGACCCCGATGGCCCGCCACTTTGGTTGCGGCTCCGCCGCGCTATCGCTTCGCGTGCTCCCCGAGACAACCTACGGCAAAACACGGCCAGGCTGAATGATCGGCGGCACCGGAGCGCCCGGGCGCCGCTCATTCTAGCGGACCGATGAGTTCGATGAAGGTGCCGTCGGGATCCTGAATCAGCGCAAAATGTTGATCACCGCCCAACGGGATGGGCGTGTCGCCGAGCAACTTCACGTTGTTCTCCTTACAGCGCGCGAGGAACGGCTTCAGCGACTTCACATGGATCGTGATGTATTGCATGCCGGTATCGTCCTGGAGGTGCTGTTGTTTTGGATGCGCAGCGGGTTTACCAAAACTCATCAGCTTCCAGTCCGTGGCGGTCTTGCTGTCGCCAAGCTTCAACACTGTGATGCTGACGGGCACGCCGTCTGTCAGGCCTGTGCGTTTGCCCATGTCGGCATTAACCGCAAAGCTGCTGGCCTTCTTCAGGCCCAAAACATTGGTGTAGAATTTGAGCGACTTATCGAGATCGCTGACCACCACACCGACGGAGATGGTCTCGCTGCTGAACTCCCCCGATTGGGAATAGTTTCGGAAACAGGTGAGGAGTGTTAGAGCGCTAACACAAAAGAAGCGGGTAAGGTGGTTCATATCGGCAAGATTTTGATAGATACGCGAGAATACGCGATGAAAAACGACTACAAACCGATCAACGCTGCTCGGTGCTAGGGTGCCGAGCCGATTGCGCGGCGGCGAAATGGCGCGACTCCGCCAAGCGTCGCTTCGCGCAGGTCATGGCCCGGTTAGTGTGATAGTCGGTCGAGCACATTTCGCGTGATCTGCTGGACGACTTTATCCTCGCCGCGAAGTCCGTGGGCCCAGTCAGTCGTCGCCGCGGTGAACACCGTGCCGCCACGGGTGTACACTCCCAGGCACGCGGCTCCCACGCGGCCCTTTTCCCAGCGGTCGTACCATTCACAGTCGTCCTCCTGCCAGCGCACTGGACACGTTCCTAAGACGGTGAACGTCTCGGGGGATCCATCCCGATGCGTGGCGAAGGGCAAGCCGTCGCGCCATTCCAATTCACAGCCGTCGGTCTCGTAGCCTACGATGGTATCCGCCCCGCCAAAAACGTCGCCTCGTTTCAGACCTGTGCCCGCAAAGACCCAATGCCCCGGCCGATGCACCGTATACTCCGCGGGCTCGCCCATGAACTGTCCGTGACTGTTGCGGTAACCGCCCCAAAGGAACCCGACGCCGGTAAGCTGAGTCTCCGGGCGTTGGACCAAATGGTGGCTCCATGCCGTGGAGAGCGCGGCAAAATCGCGAGTCTTGAAGATGGGGTCGGTAAAATAATTCTGTTTCCAACAAGTGAAGGCGTGCCCCTGGTCCTCGTTGCGAATCTGCCAGCACACCGCATTGCCGCTGAAGAACGCGACGTTTCCGCCGGCCGCGATGAATTTCTCCAGGCTGTCGCGCATAGGGCCGCTCCAATACTCATCATGACCGACACTGAGGATGAGTCGATATGCCGCGAGCAACTCAGGGCGAAACTCCAAATCGTTGTTGAGCGCGAAGTCCAGGACGTAGCCATTTCGCTCGGCCCACACGACGAACGGCTGTTCCCAGTTGGCGAACTGCGAGCCCCCGGGCCGCTCGACCGAGACGCGATGTCCCTGGTTCTGTCCGAGGCCGTTGAAGGCGTAAACGCTGAAGCCGCCCCAGTTGTTGTACGCGTTGTAGGTATTCGCCGACAACTGAAGCAAGATGCGCGACCGCTTCCCGGGTTCGGCCGCGCGGACGACGAACCAAGCGTCGCTTTCGGCTGCGCGCCGTCCACGATGTGTCCAAGTGCCACCACCGTCTTCGATCCGAAACTTCGCCAGGTAATATCCACTGCGCCACTCCGAGGTGGTCGCGACGCGAAAGGCCTCGGGCCAGCCGCATCCGTGAGACGAAGCATTTTCAGGGATGGGATGAGCACGGCCCGGAATGGCCTTGCGCTGCCAGACCGTTTCGTTGGTCGCGCCGAGGCGAATGACCTCCACCGCAAACTTCTCGGCACTCGTCGAGACGTGGAACGGAACTGCTTCACCGGGTGCGATACTCAGTTGCCCCGCATAGCCTTCGATGAAGAGGGGCGGACCTTCCTCGGCACAGAGGGTAGTCGCGAGGAGGTTGAGCGAGACCAGAACCCGGAGGAAGCGTACCCTAAATGACTTCATGGTGAACGCCCCCAGATTGCCGCGCTCGAGCGAGCCCGGGAAGCGGGAAGCGGCGGCTGGTTCTCGAAGCGAACGGAATGGCTTGATCGGACTAACCCACGGGACTCCGGAGGCATAACTCATAACCCCCGCACCAGCAGTCTCGCCTTGATTTGCCACCACGCCTCCCGTACCCCAGCCGAGAGTACTCTTATGACCGACTCCAACAGCGAGCCTTCCCAAATCCCTCGGAGTGGATTCACGTTGATTGAGCTGCTCGTGGTGGTTGCGATCATCGCAATTCTCGCCGGGATGCTGTTGCCCGGATTAGCCCGCGCTCGCGAACGTTCCAAACGCATTGCGTGCTTGTCGAATCTCAAGGGCCAAGCGTTGTCGTTCACCATGTATGCCGATGACTTTCGAGGGATCTATCCCACTGCCGATCAAGAAACGGCCTGGAGGCTGGACGCTCTTTACGTCATGAGCAGCAACCAGGCGGTTACGTTGATGAATTACGGTCTGAATGGCGGTCGGATGCGTGCTTCCGAGGCGGACTTCAACGCCGACATCAAGAAAGCGCGGACTCCAACCGTGTGGCTATGTCCGTCACGACTCGACTCCACGCCTCGTCTGTTCGATCAGAAGGGACTGCTCCACGTGGACCATTTCATGATCCTAACGGGCCTGTCGGGAAGTCGGTTCCGGGGTGTTCGTTCTCCCGCTCGGAGTGGCGATCCAGTAGGACCGCTGACCGCGGATCACACGCAAGTTTTCGTGGCGAAGAACTCTTGGATCTCCAATCACGGGATCCGGGGCGCCTTGCCAGCTTCAGGGACCGTGAATTTTGAGAACACACCGGCCGGTCACAATCAATCATTCAGCGATGGACATGCCGAGTGGGTTTCGGAAAAGCGTTTCTTGCGTGCCAAAGCCGGAGACAAATATCCCAAAGCGCTGTGGGCATCCGGTTGGCCTTGGGATTGGACTTGGGTCGAAAACTAGTTTCGCTTGTTCGCGCAGAAGTCTTTCCGCTTTCCCATCCACTTTTACGATCGCCTCGCGAACTCTATGAAGCATCAATTCAGAGCCGCTCTCGGTTGGGCCGCCTTAATATCTTCGTTAACGCTGCTGGGCGGCGTGACCGATCGCACGCTCGATTTCTACTGGGTCGATTCCCAGGGTGGCGGGTCGACGCTCATCGTTACGCCGGGCGATGAATCCATATTGATCGACACGGGCAACCCCGGCGGGCGTGACGCGGGAAGGATTCATAAGGTCGCGACGCAAGTCGCCGGCCTGAAGCAGATTGATCACTTGATCGTTACCCATCTCCACGTTGACCACTTTGGCGGTGCGGCCGAACTGGTGAGCCTGATGCCCGTCCGGCGGCTGTACGACAACGGCATTCCTGATCGCGATCCTGATGGCGGAAACGACGCGGCTTGGCCGCTGAAGATTAAAGCGTATCGCGAGATGGAGGTCGGAGAACGCGTCTTGGTCATGCCAGGCTCTGTCCAGCCGTTGAAGGGAGCCGCCGATCCTGGCCTGCCGGTTCCTCGGTTCACGTTCGTCGCGGCCCGGAAGCAACTGGCCCTCGACTCGCTTGGGGCACAGACCGTCACGGAGTGTCATGATCCTCAACCCAAGCCACCGGATCCATCCGACAACGCGAACTCAGTGGTGACGCTGATTCAGTTTGGTCCCTTTCGGTATTTCAACGGAGGCGATCTGACGTGGAACATCGAAGCGACTCTGGTGTGTCCGGTTCTCCAAGTTGGGTCGGTGGATGTGTACCAGGTGAATCATCACGGACTCGACGTGAGTAACAATCCGCGACTGCTCCAAGCGTTGGCGCCTTCGGTGGCCGTGTTCAACAACGGTCCGCGCAAGGGCTGCATGCCAGAAGTAGTCAACAACCTGCGCACTCTTCCGTCGTTACAAGCAGTCTACCAGGTTCATCGGAATCTCGGAAATCTTGATGTCAATGCGCCTCGGGAACAGTGCGCGAACGATGGTGAAGCCGGCGGGAACTACCTGAAGCTGAGCGTCGCCCCCGACGGGCGTTCTTACGTTGTGACCGTGCCGTCCACCGGCCATCGGCGCACGTTTGCGACGCGGCTTTGACATCACGCATTCTGGTCGAGTTCGTGGGTGAGCTCCAGCTAAGCGGAGGTAATGCGAGATTCGTTCCGCTGGGACAGTGAAACGAGCGAAGGTAAGGCGCCGGCGAACTGAAGGCCGCACTCCAATCGGAGCAGGCGTCCAGAAGCGCCCACTCACCGGTCCCCATCCTGCTTCCATTCGTCGTCGATCTTTTTGAGCGTGACGATGACATTCCCATTGCGGAGCCCGTTGGCCGACGGTCGAGCCCGAAGATGCAGATGCACTTCATCATCAGCGATGACTTCCTTCTGGGTGATCTTATAACCTGCCACCGCGTCGGCCCAAGCGATTGCCTCGCGCCGAATCTCTTCGTCGGATTTGCCGGCCATCTTCGCTTTGAATCGTTCCACCTGCCCGGGAGTGCAGCCGGCGAGAAAGGTTTGGAAATCTCCCCGGCTGCCCGCCCAAATCGACGACTGAATGGTCGCCTCGGGGGTTAGGTAACCGGCGAAGACGAGCGGTGCGGCTTTGTGGTGTACGGCGTGATGTAGGGTAACCGTCACGGTGCCGGTAATAACAATGCCGACCGCTACGACGACGACTGTGGTTTTGAGTTTGGTCCAAGCCATAAGTTTCAGTGTGGTTTCGATAATAATTGAAGTTGAGGCCGTGACGGTTGTGCCTTCGATGGCCGCTGCGGTGACGGAAGCCGACAGCCCCAGCGGCGCCGCTTGAACGGAATTGGCAGAAACTGCCCCCGCAATAACTGCCGCCGAGAGAATAAGTCCGCGTTTGGCGAGGACGTTTCGCAGCTTCTCCAACGCACGCCCTACCCGCATCTTGGCGCCGGCTTCGGTCGTCCCCAAAGCAGAGCTCACTTCCTTGAAGCTCCGACCTTGCAGAAATCGGAGCACTAAGGCGTTGTGATCTTTCTCGCCGAGTTGCGCCATGGCGGTATCCAAAACCGGAGCGATTTGCATCCAGGCATCAGATTCAGGTTCGTGGGATGCCGAATGCATAAGAGATTCCTGTTCGAGGCGCTGCTGCCGGCGTCGGAGTGTCAGCGCTTTCGCCGAAGCGTATCGGGCGGTCCGACAGAGCCAGCCCGCGACAATCGTCTTCGAACTAAGCGACCTTGCCTTGCGCGCCAGGATGATGAAAACAGACTGCGTGATTTCCTCGGCGAGGTGAACGTCGCCCACCAGACGCAACGAGACCGAATAGACCAAATTGATGTGGCGCGTAACCAAGGTGGCAAAAGCCTCCTCGGACTTAGATCGTGCATACTCCTGCACGAGGTCCAGATCGGTCGGCATCATTTCACCCATACATCCAGGCTTGATGCGAAAGGTAACAGACTTTCTTGAGCAAACGAAGCACTGGTGCCTGGTGCTCCGCGAAGCTGCCGCTTCGCTTTGGAAAGTTGCCACCGATTTGATTGGCGCGAATGAAGACCTCCAGCTTTGCGGGAAGCCCGGAGGTTTGGCGATTCCGACCGTCGCGGGTGTCCGGCGATTGGGCCTCACCGAGATGAATGACCCGCTGTCCGCTTCCCTCCTTGCACCGATTTTTGGGCGAAGGTAGAGATGTCAGACCGGAAATGATCAAATCTACGACTCCGATGATGCGACGTACCATGCCCCGTTACGCCGTCCTTTCCATTCTCCTCGCCGGGTTCGTCCTGGGGCTCCGCGCCCAGGAATCTTTCAGCATCTCGGACGTCCACCTCGACGAAGCCGGACACCCCGTCGTGCGGATCCCGTCCGACCCGGGTCACTATTTCGTCCTCTACCGTGGCGATGATGTGGATCGAGTCGATACTCCGATTCAACTCAATGCCATATCGTCAACCGAAGGCGCCTTGGTCGAGCTTGTCGATCCGGGATGGACGCTCTACACCGATCAGCGGTTTTACCGGGTGGACCGAATACCGATCAACACTCCAGGAGACGCAGATGGCGACGGCCTCCCTGATCTCTACGAGGTAGCCCGATCGCCCGCCCTCAACGCCTTCGATCCGCTCGACGCTCTATTCGATCCGGACGGCGACTATCGGACGACGCTCGAGGAGTTCCGCGCTGGCACCGACCCCCTGGTATTCTCCTCGCCGTTCGTGGCGGAAACGCTCTACCCAATGCCCACGCAGGCGACGCCTTTCGATCCCGATCCCACTAATCGGACCAGCTCCTTGGTGCAGGCCGTGCTGAAGTACGGATTCGACACCGATGGAAACGACATCCCGATCAAAACCCTCACCATCCGCAACAACTCCCCGATCACGATTTACCCTGTAATGCGGGATGGCAACGAGGCCGAAACTGCCAAAGACAGCAACATCGGACTCTACGATCCATACGATCAGGTCAGGCGGGAGTACCGCGGCTACCTCGGCTTTCAGACCAACAACACTTTCTATTTCGGAATCCAAAGCGGACAAACCATGACCATCCGAGTTCCGCTGGTGTTCTGGAACGGCGCCCGAATGGGTATTGTCACTGACGGGCGCTACTTGGTTCCCATCCCCGGGGATCCCAATCCTCTGCATTACGATCACAACTCTCAGCGTGTCATCGTCACTGCCGAGCGCCATGATCCCAACGACCGGACCCCACCCGATCCGGAGCGAGATGGAGTCGTCATGTGGTACCAAGCAGCACTGTTAGCCCCGTCGCTCGATTCGCCCGACCAGCTCCTCGAATGGACCATTCGTGATCGAGCTTATCTCAGCAATCCGCAGATCACCGCCAAGACGCAGGGAAAGATCCCCGAGCAAGAACGCGTGACCCTGATCAACTACGACGTCTCCTACGTGGACAACATGTTCCTGCCGGTCGCCATGGAGGCCCTGGACGTTCCCGTGCCCGCACCGCCCGAGCCGTTCAATCAGAACCGCGGCGCCTTTGGCTGGATTGGTTCCACCAATGCCACCGGCGACCTGCAAGCCAAGATCAAGGCTTTCACCGAACCCAACAACAAAATGCTCGGAGCTTATTTCGCCACCCGCGGCTGGCCGATTTACACCATGCCACCCGACCCGCTCGGCCAACTTAAGATTCCGGCCGGACAAAACATTTTCGCCCAGAGCCCGCTCGCCGGCGCGCTCTCAAGTTATGACGTGCAGAATAACCACTTCATGCTCAACAGCGCCGGCACCGATCCCGTGCGGGTGAACGTCGGCGGTGAAGGCGCCGCTTCGACGGGAAGAATCCTAACGCTCAGCCCGAACGAAGATATCAACCGGGTGAAGCTGATCAATCCAGGCGACCTGATCATCGGACATGCCCCCGAAGGGCAGGCCAATCCCATCCAGACGAACACCTACGTCCAAGCAGTTATCCATCTCAGCAACGGACCGGGTGATCCTACCACCCTGGAAATTTCCAAGGAATTGGTGGCTACTCAGCTTGGCTGCAACTTCGACTTCTTCCGCCCGGTCACCGACTACGCGTCCGATGCCATGATCAAGCTGTGGTATTCGTGGGCCAGTTATTACCTGACTCTCACCCGAGACGTCGTGAGCCAAACCAATTCCGGCGCGGTGGTACTCGACGAAGCAACGCTGCGGTTTGGCGCACCGGTCAACGGATTGGTGGAAGGCATGCAGGTCACCGGCCCCGGCCTGGATGACCCCGATCCGGTGCAAGGCAAGGCGGGAATCTCGATTCTCTCTATCGCCGATGACAAACGGTCCGTCGTCCTCAGCCAGCTCGCTCACAGTACCCATCCGCTCTCGGAGAATCCGCAATACGTTTTCATCCGGCCGCAACCCCTGCCGGAAACACCCGATAACCTCCATATCTTCAACTTTTCCGCGGATCCCAAAGAACCTTCCCGGGTTCCTCAAGAGTTCGCCAAGAAGGTCTATCAAGCCATGGCCGCCATGGCGCAGATCCCCAAGAACGCCAATCCCAAGGTCAAGGCGCCCCACCTCCTCGAAATCATGAATAACGTCGTCGGTGGCAACATGGGATTCATCTTCGACACAGAGGCCCGGCGGTTCGCACCTGACGGACTCATGATCTCCGCCAAGATCCGAGATATCATCAAATCCATCCTTCGCGGGGTCTCTGATTTCACCCGATTCCCTGAATTCGACGTGAATGGCGAACAGGTCTGGTATCCAGCGCCCTCGGTCCCGCGCGGCGGACTGAACTTCAATGCGTACAACCTCGATCCGTTCGTCTGGTTCGTGCATGTGCCACTTGGGTTCTCTGGCTACGGCTTTTCGCTGGATGACGACACGGCCGATGTGGGTGCAGGCGAGGCGGCTCGGCTCCAGATGACGGTCGGTGGCAACGCAGGCCTGACCAATACCAACGAATGGACCATCCAGGCGGTTTACGGACCGGTCGTCGGTGAGGGCAATTGGCATCCGACCAACCGGGTTAGCTTTTATCTCGCCATCATGAACGCCAGCAATACGTCACCCATTGTGGCCTGGTCGGCAAAGCACGGACTTTCCAACGGTGAAACGGTTACCATCGATCAGGTGAC
This sequence comes from Verrucomicrobiales bacterium, assembly GCA_003445095.1. Classification (GTDB taxonomy): domain Bacteria; phylum Verrucomicrobiota; class Verrucomicrobiia; order Limisphaerales; family UBA9464; genus UBA9464. The sequence goes on along the minus strand of DLVS01000048.1, from coordinate 2,004 downwards.
CGGGAACCTCGCCGCCAACGGGACCTGGACGGTGGCCAACGTCACGCTGAACAGCTTCGAGCTGGTTGGCTCGAGCGGAAGCGGGACTTACCTCAGCGGCGGTCGCTGGACCCGTGGGCCCGTGCCCTACATCGACGGAGTGGATTCGCTGGATGTGTTTTGGAAATTGAAGGGCGATGATCGCCAGGCCGGATTTACGGGAGCGTTGCTGACCGGACCTGGGGTGCCCAAGAAGGGCATGGTCCGGATTGTCCAGTTGGGCGACACCCAACAGCAGATTCTGGCCATCAACACCGACCTCATGGCCAACGGTTCCGTCTTACCCGCCGGGCGCTATCGCTGGACCTTCTCCGGCAAGTGATGCCAACTCCACCGAGGCAAGGCGGTCGAGAAGGAGGACTGGTCTGAGCTAAACGTCACCACGGGAGACGGACTACGTGACCTTTAAGCGATACGACATCCTATTAGCTCAGCTCGATCCCACCGCAGGCAGTGAGATGGCGAACCGGAATTCAAGTCACTTGTGCCGGCAAACCTGCGGAGATCGCTATCGACCAAATCCGCACGATTAGCAGGTCGCGCTTGGTAAAACGGATCGACTGCTAAAGCCGGTTGTCGCCGAGGATCTCCGCCGCCTGATTGCCGAGATGTACGGGGACGGCTAGGCACGCGAAAGAATCGGATGGGTGAGGGTCGCAATCACTCGGGACGTTCCAAACGGAATAACTCACCCAGGCGAACGTAGTCATTTCTACCCGCACGGCCGATTAGATCGAGCTTTCGCGGGTCCGGTTTGCCATCGGCCGCGAGCACCGCGTCCTGCACGTGGAAATGGATGATGCGTCCGATGACGATGTGTCCGGCGATTGGGCCTTCGCCGAGATGAATGATCCGGTCGAGTCGGCACTCGAAGGACACTGGGGCCGCGGCGACACGCGGAGGACGGACCTTCAACGCCGGCGCCGACATGACCTGGAAGCGTTCGAACTCGCTTTCGCCATGAGGCAGTGACGCCGATGTGGCGTTCATCGGTTCCGCTAACGCGAACGACACCAGGTTGACGACGAATTCGCCGGTCGCCTCTACGTTGCGCAGGGTGTCTTTGGGACGGCCATGCCGGTCATTGGCCGGACAGAATAGCAACGTCGGTGGCCGCGCGCACACCGCTTGAAAGAAGCTGAACGGCGCCAAGTTGGTGTGCCCTTCAGGAGAGACTGTGGAGACCCACGCAATCGGTCGCGGAAGAATCGTGGTGATCATCCACTCGTACATGTCGCGGGCTCCTAGAGAATCCGGATCCAATTCCATGGCAGTGATTGGAGCGCGAGAGACGTCGGACGGCCATCCTGAATCCTCCGTAGGAGGCAACGTAAGGAAACTCCATCTTCCCTTTCACAGCACGACCCAGACCTGCAACGAGAGGCGGCCGCCGGAAGCGAGAGTCTCGTGACCTCGTCTACCTACCAATCCTGCGATGCGCCCCTTGCTATGCCGGCCTCACGGCACAACCAAATGTCCCTTGAGCACTCTCAACGTGCGACGAACTCCATCCGGTCCCACTTTGGACGCGTGTCCTGGCCCTTGGTCGTCCATGAATCCAACCAATGAACCGGGGCCAAAGAAGGTCTCTCGAAGTTGGTCGGGTGGGCCAACGAAGACCGAGAAGCCGCCTTCGTGGACTTGTTGCACGTAGGTCACCGGACCGTGTTCCGGGTCATGGGCTGCGTTGTGCAGTTCCCGCGCTTCACCAGCGGCCAATTTTTGCTCAACAGTCTTCAGGACTCGTTGGTTCAGCTCGTCCGGGTCCAGCGACGTCTCACTGATTTGGGAGTACCTCGGCCCAGTGGGTTCGCAGCAGACTACGCTGATCTTGATCATATCAAATTCTCCTCTTTTGCTCCCGCGGTGAATCTTGGTTAGCCCGAAAGCCTCCGGAGCTGCCCAACCATGTCCACCTCAGGTGCCAGCTCGATGCTGACTCGGAACAGACGGCCAGAAGTTGAT
>DLVS01000774.1:19757-22585 GCA_003445095.1 Verrucomicrobiales bacterium | reverse complement strand
AGTGGGTTGGGGGCGGTGGTGCGTTGGGGCAACGGTCCGGCGCGACTGATCAGTGGCGGCGGCGGTTACTGGTCCCAAGACAGTGCCACCGTCGTGCTGGCGGCCCCGACAGGGCCTTCGGCTCCCCTCTCCGTCCGTTGGCCCGGTGGGCATACTACTACCTCCACCCCTTCGGTCCCCACCACCGCCAAGGAAGTCCGCCTTTCCTTCACCGACCAACTCGAACTCGTCCGATGATGTGTCATCACGCCGTGGCGATTACCGCGCATTCGGCCGTTGGCGGCAGCGGATGCAGTTGGGCATCGCGAAATCCAGCAGCGGAAAGCATCTGACAGTATTCGACAAAGGTGTAGGCGTCGCCCTGCGGAGTGGTTCCCAGCATTACAAAACTGAAGGTGGCAGCCGCCGGCGGCGAGATGCGGTCCTCGTTCGGCACGAACTCGACGATAACTACTTGTCCGCCCGGACGCAGCGCCGCATGGAGACGCCGCAGGAAGCGAGTGCAATCCGTGATGCTGAAGTGGTGCAGGAAGTTGGGCACCAGGACGACGTCGTAATTGTTGCCCAGTTCTACTTCGAAGGCGTTACCCGCGATTTTGCTGAACCGGTCAGCAATTCCCGCCGCTCGGACGTTCTCCTCCGCGATTGCCAACACTGCTTCCCAGTCGAGGGCGACGAGTTGGGCTCGGGGATTCCGCTGCGCAAAGGCGATCCCGTAAATGCCGTGGCTGGCGGAAATGTCGAGGATACGAGTCTCGCGAGTGGGATCCAACGGAACGAGTTCCGCTACCCCTTGCGCTGCCGGCATCATCATTGGCCCCATCGCACGGGCGAACTCGACCCACAAAGGATGGTCTGGCGCCGTAGTACCGTGTTCCGAGGTGTGTACGCGACCGCTGCGAATGGTTGCGGCCAGATCGCCGAAGGCTTCGGTCAGACCGGGTGCCAGAAGAAACTGGATTGAGCTGCCAAAGTACGCGGGAGAATTCTGGTCCAGGAAGAAGGCCGAGTCGGGAGTCAGTGCATAGCGCGATTCCTCCTTGGTGAGAAAGCCGAGGATCGTCAAGAAATCGGAAAGAATCCTGATGCCCCGCTCGGGGCAACCGCAGCGAGTTGCAATATCCGAAGCGCTCGCCGGCTTGCCTCCGATGGCGGTGAACAGGCCGAGATCGATGGCGGCTTTCAGAGCCGCCGTTCGGTGATAGGAGTTGATCGTCTCGAAGAAGAGTTGCGGTGATGGTGGATTCGGAGGAGTTGCCATAAGTTTTGGCTTTCGCGGAGGAACAGCGTTGAGATCAGATAAGGTTACCGGGGCAGTCGCAGGTTGTCAGCCATCAGTCCGCTCCTCCGGCAAAACGCCGCGAGTCCTGTCTAAGCCAGAACGCCGGGAATTATTCTAGCACTGCCGGCGACTCCGGTGAGTCGTTCTGGCCGACCGCTGACTTCGAAAAACAGGTCGTCGTTCTTCAGTCCGAGTGCTGCGAGCAGGGTCGCATGCAGATCACGGAATTGAATCGGTTGCTCCGTAGCCATCAATCCAATGTCATCGGTTGCCCCAATGCGCTGGCCCGGCCTTACCCCGCCGCCGGCGAGGAAAATTGTGAAACCGGCCGCGTTGTGTTGGCGACCACGATTATCCTGCATCATCGGCGTACGGCCAAATTCGCTACCGCAAATTACCAAGGTCTCCTCAAGCAGTCCCCGCTGTTTCAAGTCGGCGAGCAACGCAGCAATCGGTTGATCCGTCCAGCGGGCGCGGGGAACGTGATTCTTCGTGAGATCGGCATGGGCATCCCAACCGTCTTTGTCTGGCATGTCGTAAACCTGCACGAAGCGAACTCCGCGTTCGACCAGCCGGCGCGCGAGCAGGCATTTGCGGCCGAAGCTTTGGGTGCGCTTGTCGGAATGTTCGAGTCCGTAACTCCGTCGCAACGATCCCGGCTCATGCTCAACGTCGCCCACTTCGAGCGCCGCCGATTGCATTCGATAAGCCAGTTCGTAGCTCGCGATGCGAGCGTCAAGCTCGGTGAAGCCGGGGCGTGCGTTGCGATGGCGCAAGTTCAATTCGCGAATGAGATCGAGCGAAGCGCGTTGGCCGGCCGCGAATTCTTCGGGCGGGATTAGATCGAGAACCGGCGTGCCGGTGTCGCGCAAGCGCGTGGGTTGGAAAGCGGCAGGAAGGAAGCCGTTGGAGTAGTTCGCAGCGCCACCCAAGGGACCGGCTTCAAAGAGCATCACATAGCCGGGCAAATCTTGATTGGCCGTGCCCAGGCCATAGGTAACCCACGAACCGAGGCTTGCTTTCCCCGGCCGGATGTCGCCCGTGTGAATCTGATAACTCGCCGGTGCGTGATTGTTCGAATCCGCCTGGAGCGAATGCATGAAACACAAATCGTCCACCTGCCGAGCGAGGTGCGGAAACAATTCGCTAATCCAAATGCCGGACTGACCGTGCTGTGAAAACCGAAACGGACTTGCCATGAGTTCGTCTTTGCACCCGTGAAAAACGTTCGCGAATCGCGTGGCCTCGACTGCTTTGCGCAGCGATTCGGGAACGGGCTTTCCATCGAGCTGTTGGAGGAGCGGCTTGTAATCGAACGTATCGACCGGCGACGGCCCGCCGACGAGGTAGAGAAAGATTACCGACTTGGCTCGTGGTCGGAACTGCGGTCGCCGCGGTGCGAAAGGATTAAGCGGATCGAGATCGACCGCAGGTCGAGCTGCCCGAGCGTCGAGCAACGAAAGCGCGCCCAACGCGAATGCACCAAACCCCGCGCCCATGCGGCCGAGAAAGTGCCGGCGGGGACAATTGCAGGGGGCGACGAACA
>DLVS01000774.1:0-19560 GCA_003445095.1 Verrucomicrobiales bacterium | reverse complement strand
CCGCGGCGAAGTGGCCCTGAAAGCCTTGCCAAGCCATCGCCGCCTGCTCGGACGTCACGCGCACGTTCCCGGGTTGTTTTCCAACGAAAACGTGCATTTGAAACGCGTTCATCAGTTCGATCCCATGGAGCCATGAGTTTACGCAGCGAGGCGACCACGCGCTGGCGGGGACCTTGGGCGGTGCGGATCGAATCGCACAAACTCCAGTACTCATAATTGTGAGGCCTGGAAACGGAGTTGGTGGTTGGCGCCATCCTTCGGGCGCTCCGTCATCGGGAACGTTCTCGACCGCGGGTGCAGCGTTACTTGGATGATCCAAAGCTCAACGTGGATCGGGCCGCGGTAACCATAGAACTGTCCGACGTCCGTCCGGCTCAGGTCCACCCGGTCAAGGTCGAGGTGGTGAAACCAACATGGGCGGTGTTGCCGCCCTGGACTTCAGCAACTGGTGGGCACCTGCTGAAGGACTTTGATGCAGTGAGGAATCGCCCCGCTGACGAATCCCAAACACTCCACCGCGCCGCTGGGTTTGCCCGGCAGACAAAGCACGAGGGTCTGGCCGACCACGGCGCCAAGCCCCCGCGACAAGATGGCGTTGGGTGTGAGGGCCAGTGATTTCATCCGCATGGCTTCACCGAAACCGGGAATCTCTCGGTCGGCGATCTCTTGGACAGCCTCGGGTGTCACGTCCCGGATGGCGACTCCCGTGCCGCCAGTGGTCAGCACCAGGTGCGCGCCTTGGGCGATTTGCTCGCGAATGGCCCGTTGAATTTCGCGGCGTTCGTCAGAGACCAGTCCCTCGGCCACGATCTTCCAGCCCAAGGCGGCGGCGGCTTCCTTGAGGGCGGGTCCGCCGAGGTCGGTGTACTCTCCCCGAGACGCTCGGTCGGACACGGTCACAATACCGCACACGATTTGCATGGATTCAACGTGGCATGACGCGCGGAAAAGCTCCAGCCGTTGTGAATTCCGAGGCGGCTCAATCCGATCGGGCAATTAAGCGGGTGAATCATTCGACGCGCCACTCCCGGCTTGTCCGCTGCGGCTGGTCTTCGACACAGCCGCGGTCTGCCTCTAGCGCCCCGGTCCCTTTCCGCATTCAATTCACCTCAACGCTGCTCTAAACTGGCGCCATGAGCGATCCCGCCTCGACTCCGCCCAACCGGTGGAAACGTTTGCAAACACAGCTGCGGACGGTGGTCAATGCGGACGCCGTGGCGGAGGTCGACGGTCAACTCAGCCGATTTCAGCGGTTCATCCACTTCTGGGTCTTGGCGGTCCAGATGTTCATTAAGAATCGCGGACCGGTTCGGGCGGCTTCTCTGGCGTACACCACTTTGCTGGCGTTGGTCCCCCTTCTGGCGATCTCATTGAGCGTGGCCACGCTGTTTCTGCCACGCAAAGAGGCAGAGCGACGAGCGGCCTTAGTCCATTGGATCGAACTGGGCGTGACCAATGTCGCCCCAACCCTAGGTTTGTCGGAAGATGGGGGAGAAGGGCAACGAATCAAAACGGCGGACCGGATCGTCGAATTTGTGGAGAAGATCCATTTCGGAAAGATTACGGCGACGGCGGCGGCCGGATTGGTATTAGTCGCGATTGGATTGCTGCGGACCATCGAGGTTGCGTTCAACGATATTTGGAGTGTCACCCGCGCTCGAAGTTGGCTTATGAGCGTGGTGTTCTATTGGGCGGTGATCACGTTGGGGCCCGCCATCGTCTTGGTTGCCAAAGGCACGAACTACCTACCATTCCTCAATCACGGGGAAGCGGCGTTGCCTGGTTCGGCGGTGGGAGAGTTCATGCTGGCATTGGCCGTCGGAGTCTCGCCCTTGCTGACGGCTCTGGGATTTGCCGCGCTTTATTTCTGGATGCCCAATACGCGAGTCCGGTGGCCGGCGGCGCTGGTCGGAGGAGTCGTTGCCTCCGTGTTGTGGACCCTAAATGGGAAGCTGTCCGCCCTCTACACCACGAGGGTGCTTACCTATAATGCAATATATGGAAGTTTGGGCGTGTTGCCCGTCTTCCTGGTGGGCATGTATCTCACGTGGCTGATCGTTTTGTTTGGGGCACAAGTTTCCTACGTGTTTCAGAATCGGAAGGCGTACTTACAGGAACGGATTGCGGGCCGGGTGCATCAACAGGCGCGGGAATTCGCGGCGGTCCGGTTGATGACTCATATCGCGGCACGATTCGCGAAGGGGCAGACGCCGGCAGTGGGGGGACGCTTGGCGGAGCAGTTGGGTCTGCCTTCGAACCTCGCGCGCGAGTTGCTTCGATTGTTGGTTCAATCCCAGCTTTTGAATGAAGTGGCGGGCGCCGAAGCGGCTTATGTTCCGGCCCGGCCCATTGCCCAAATCTCGGTTGGCCAGGTCTTGCAAGCGTTGCGGGCGGGCACTGGCAGCGATTTGGCTACGGCTGCCGATTCGCAGCGCGAGCTCGTTCGGGAAACGATGTCTCGCCTCCAAGCCGACGCAGCCGCGAATGCCGAGACGGTGACCCTCGCAACGTTGGTGGACCGATGCGAATCGTGTGGCACCCGCACTCCAACGTGAGTAATTGTGAGCCTCAGCTTTGCGGCCCTCACTTCACTCCCGATAGCCCAACAGTTTTCGCTCCTTAATCATGGCGGCGACTCGAGCGGGCACTTTTTCTTCCCAGCCGGCGGTATTTGCCTGGATTTCCTTAAGCACATCGCGGCTAAAGATTCCTAAGTGCGCTTTGTTCACATCGCGCAGAGATTGGATGAACTTGTTCTCCCTCAAATAGTCGTAGAGGTGCTGTAAGTGGGGCGCGACTTGCAGGTTGCCCGCGGTGATAATGGTTTCAGTCCGACCGTCCTTTAAGGGATAACAGTAGATTTTGAGGTCATTGCGAAACATTCGCCCAAACGACTCGAGAATGCCTCCTTCGAGTTCAGTATAGTACTTCTGCTCGAACAGATCCTTCAAAGTCGGAACACCCATCACGATCCCGATGGGCAGCTTGGTGTATCGAAACAAGTATCCCGCGAGGCGGAAGAATTCACCGTAGTTAGAAATCAGTACGGGATGCCCCAACGTCCCAAGCAGGTCCACGCGGTCCAGGAAGTCGCGGTGATCGATCTTTCCCTCGACGTTCAGATTCTTGAGCGTCATCTCGAGAACGACGAGGAGATCGTTGCCGGCCACTTTTGGATCTTGAATGAACTGAGCTTGGGCGTGTTGCAGCATGTCGGCGGTGACGCGGGTGACCGGACGGAACGACCCGCGCTCGATCAAGATGCATTTTTTATGTAAAGCATCAGCCGGCTGCACGAGCTCGCCGCTCGGCATGAACATCGCCGCATTCGTGAGGCCCCGCTCCACCAACTGCAAAGCCAGCAGACGATTGTCCACCTTAGAAAACTGTTCGCCTCGGAACTGGATCATATCCACTTCGATTCGATCGATGGACAAGTTGTCGAGGAGCGCATTGACGATGCCGTCGGCGTGCCAGTGGAGATACAGCGCGGCGTGAATGAGGTTTACGCCAAGGATTCCCAGCGCCTCTTGTTGCTGGAGGTTTTCCCGGTCCCACATGCGAACATGCATGATGATGTCGCTCGGTCCGGCGCCGGGCTCGGTTTGGAAACGAATCCCCATCCATCCGTGGGTTTCCTCGCGCTTCTTGAACCCTCGAGCGGCCACCGTGTCGGCGAACGTGAAGAAGCGAGTGTTTTCGCCGCGCGAGGCGGCCAGGCGCTCGACCAGGAGCGAGTATTCGTGATCCAGCATCGCTTCGAGACGCTGCTTGCTCACATAACGGGACGCGGTGCCGTAAATGGCGTCACTGACCACCATGTCATACGCTGACATACTTTTGGCAATGGTCCCGCTCGCGCCTCCGACTCGAAAGAACCACCGCGCGACCTCCTGGCCAGCCCCTATCTCTGCAAAGACGCCATACTTGCCCGCGTCGAGATTGATCTGCAGCGCTTTCTGATGCGTATCGAGCCGGTCATTCATCGTCACGCCCAAGGAATCACAGACCGAGCGAGCCATCCAGTGAGAAGCCGGCCCAGGGCAACCGAGAAAGGCTTGGGTTCCGACGACGGACCCGATTTCATCCGGGTGTGAATTCAGTCTGGCTCGTCGGAATGGGAAGTGCCTTGGGCGGTATGGCCCGCTACCTCGCCGTGAATGGCGTTTACCGGCTTTGGCCTCATCATCTCCCCTTCGGAACCATCGCCGTCAACGTAACCGGCTGTCTGCTGATGGGATTGTTGGCCGGGTGGCGGACCCCGGAGGGAGAACCGTGGCTCAAGCCGGACCTGCGGGAATTCTTACTGACCGGAGTCCTGGGGGGCTACACCACCTTCTCGGCCTTCAGTCTTCAAACCTTGGCGTTGATGCGCGAGGGGCATCATCAGGCGGCGGCGGCGAATGTGCTGCTCTCCGTGGGACTTTGCTTGGGGGCGGTCGCGTTCGGATATGCAGTGAGCAGCGGCCTGAGGAGCTAACCCCGGGAATGCAGCGTTCTTCGACCACCCGGCGACCCCACCCAAAAATAAACCCGGGCGCCGGTCAGAGGGTGACCGTACGCCCGGGGGAATTTTCAGAATCAGTTCAGTAGGACTATGTGGAGATTCCCGCCCGATGAACTAAGCCGAACGGGAAATTGAGTTGGACTGATAAAGAACGGTTCTTCAACAGACCGAAAATTGTTCGTCCTACCAAGTTTCGGGACGCGGCAAAATAGTGGGTGTGGCAGACCGGTCAAGCGCCGGGTGAAGATTCTTTTTTCGCCCTCCTAAGGCGTTTCGCCTTGCCGGAATCCTTGGATTCCGGGTTCATCCGCCGCCATGCCGGATTGGGTTTCAGTCATCATCTTGGGTTGCCTCGAAGGGATCACCGAATTCCTCCCCGTGTCCTCCACGGGCCACTTGCTGCTCGCGGAACACTGGCTAGGCCACAAGAGCGACATGTTCAATGTGGTGATCCAAATCGGAGCCGTGCTGGCCGTGGTGCTGGTCTTTGCTCGGCGGGTGGGCGAGTTGCTGACCGGTTGGGCGAAACCAGAAGTGCGTGATTATGCCTTCAAGTTGGCGGCGGCGTTCTTGATTACCGCAGTCGGCGGGCTGTTGCTGAAGAAAATGGACGTTCGGCTGCCCAAAGATCCTGAGCCCGTGGCCTGGGCCACGTTGATCGGCGGAGTTGCTTTCTTGGCTATCGAAGTATTGCTCAAAGACCGCCCTGCGTCCGAAAAAGTGACTTGGACCGTCGCGTTGGTTATGGGCTGGGCTCAGTTGATCGCGGCGGTTTTTCCCGGTGCCTCTCGCTCCGGCGCGACCATCCTCATGGCCTTGGCGCTGGGCTTGGGCCGGCCGGCCGCCGTGGAGTTTTCTTTCTTGCTGGGTATTCCCACATTGCTAGCAGCCGGCGCCAAGGAAACCTACGACGCCATGACGGATGGCACGCCGCATGAGCCTTGGAACATGATTGTGCTTGGGTTGGTGGTATCGGCCATCACCGCGTTCATTTCGGTCAAGTGGTTGGTCGGCTTCATTCGCAATCACACGTTTATCCCGTTTGGCTGGTACCGAATTGCGATGGGCGCCTTGATCCTGTTGCTGCTTCGTTAAACCCGATACCACAGCGAAGTCCAGGGAGCGCAGCGCGACGACGCGAACGGATCGGTGTTTTGGCCGTTCACCCAATTTCACGACTACTTCACCGGCGGCGACTATGGAACGGCCGCTGAGGTCCGCGCCGCGGACCGCCGTGACCTGATGGGGCAGGGGGCCTGAATCGGTCGCGACCCGCCGAGCCCCGCTCCCCCCGATCGTCGCGCTCACCTGAATTGTTCGGTGCGTGGTAGTCGAACCCGGTTGCCCGTTTCCGGACCAGGCCTCGTCCAATGAAGCGCTCCAACGACCGTAAATCACCCATGTCCGCTGGAGTTACAAAGCTGAGCGCGTCGCCGACCGCATGCGCTCGACCGGTTCGGCCAATTCGGTGGACGTAATCTTCCGGATGCATCGGAAAATCGAAATTCACGACGTGTGAGATTCCGTCCACATCGATGCCCCGTGCCGCGATGTCCGTGGCCACTAACACGCGGACAGCTCCCGACTTAAAATCTTTGAGGGCGCGCAGTCGCTGGCTTTGGGAACGATTCGAATGCAGGGCACCGGTCCGAATGCCGCGCTGTTCTAGTTTCTCCGCGACCCGGTCGGCGGTGTGCTTCATCCGGGTGAAAACGAGCACCATGTTCATCTCCGGGTCTTTGAGTAGGTGAAAGAGGAGGTTCTGTTTCAGATGTTTCGGAACCTCATAAACGAATTGCGTGACCGTGTCGGCCGGGTTCGCGCGGCGACCAATCTGAACCGTTTTGGGCGAGCGCAAAAACTGGGGAATGAGACTCTCGATTTCGCGGGAAAGAGTGGCTGAGAACAACAGGGTCTGACGCTTGTCGGGAAGAGCGCGCACGATCTGGCGAATCGCCGGGACGAAACCCATATCCAGCATGCGGTCCGCTTCATCCAGGACCAGAACGTTGATTCCAGAAAAATTGCCGAAACGGCGGCTCATCAAATCCATCAACCGCCCCGGTGTGGCGACGATCAGGTCTACACCCGATTGCAGCGCCTGAATTTGCGGTCGCTCTCCCACGCCTCCGTACACGGTGGCCATTCGCAGCGGAACATGGCGCGCGTAAGCCCGCACGTTCTCTTCGATCTGCACGGTCAGCTCGCGCGTCGGCGCCAGGATGAGGGCCCGCGTGCCGCGCCGTTGCGGACCGGTCCCGGGGCGGGCCAGCAGGGTGAGCAACGGAAGCGTATAAGCAGCGGTCTTCCCCGTGCCGGTTTGGGCGATGCCCACGAGGTCGTGCCCAGCGAGAATCAAGGGAATGGCGGCCGCCTGAATCGGCGTGGGTTCGGTGTAACCCGCGTGTTGAACGGCTTTCAGGATCCGCTCATCCAGACCCAAGGCACGGAATGACATGACGACCGAGGCTAACGATCTTCCTGGTCCGCGCCCATCCCAATCGCAATGCGCATTTGATTGCCTCGCCACCGAGATTCCGCCGACGCTAGCTTTTTCGATTCGCCATGCGTCTCTTACCAAAGCTATTCGCGAACAACCGTGAGTGGGCTCAGCGATTGCGGGAACGTGATCCCGAGTTCTTCGCTCGCCTCGCGAAGCAGCAGGTTCCCGAATATATGTGGATCGGGTGTTCCGACAGTCGCGTTCCGGCCAATCAAATTGTGGGGTTGTTGCCTGGCCAGGTCTTTGTCCATCGCAACGTGGCGAATCTGGTGGTGCACTCTGACCTCAACTGTCTGTCCGTGATGCAATTCGCGGTCGATGTTTTGAAGGTTAAGCACATCATCGTCTGTGGCCATTACGGCTGTAGCGGGGTCCAAGCGGCGCTTTTCCAAAATCGACTCGGGCTGGTCGATAATTGGCTACGACACATCCAAGACGTGCGTCAGCGGCATGCTTCGTTGTTGGACGACCTTTCGGACCTCGAGCACCGCGCCAATCGTCTGTGCGAGTTGAATGTGATCGAACAGGTAACCAACGTGTGCCAGGCGACGATCGCTCGGGATGCCTGGGAGCGCGGTCAGGAATTGTCGGTCCACGGATGGATCTATGGGCTTCAGGATGGTTTGCTCAGCGACCTCGGTACGACGGTTGCCGGCCCCACCGAAGTAGTTCCGGCCTATCGGCAAGCCCTGGAGGCTCTGGGCCGGCGATAAACGACTAATCGCCTCCGTTCGCCGATACGAAAAACGTCGTCCGCCACCCTCTTTGAGAATGCGGCTGAAGAATATCTCAGAGTGGTCGGGTCATTTCTTGGACGTCGAAGGAGCTCGGGGCACCACCTTGATCTTGGCAATTTCCGACAAGGCCACCACTTCAAAGCCCGCTCCCGGAGGCCAGACTAGGATTTCCGGGCTATCGGGGCTGTACGACAAATAATCCGGATGCGCGACGAGGAGCGTGTCCCCACTGGTCAAGTGCAGCGTGACGTCATAATTGCGGAGTGCCTTTTCCGCCGCTGCCTTCACTGCTGCCTTGGTCATGGGCAATACGATGCGGGTCGCACGGGCAGCCGTCAAAGCGCCCCAAGCGGCTTCACACCGCCTGGCCCGCGGCGTGCCCGCTGGCCCAAGCCCACTGGAAATTGTAGCCGCCGAGCCAACCCGTGATGTCCACGACTTCGCCAACAAAGAACAGGCCACGGACGCGCCGACATTCCAAGGTCTTCGACGAGAGTTCGCTCGTGGCCACGCCGCCGACCGTCACCTCGGCCTTCGGATAACCCTCGTCACCGGAAGGCACGATTTCCCATGAATGCACCCGCCGCGCGAGCGCCTCGAGTTCCCGTTGGGACATTTGAGCGATCGGCTTAGACGACGCGAATCGAGCGCACCAAGCCGCGGCGAAGCGATCCGGCCACACCGAACGGAGTGCCGATTTGGCATCGCGTCCGCCAGCCTTTTCTTTCGTGAGTAGGTCGAGAGCCGACTGATCGGGCAGCAAATCGAGTCGGATCGCTTCACCGGCAGCGCAATAGCTGGAGATCTGCAAGATCGCCGGCCCGCTCAGACCTCGATGGGTAAACAAAAAATGTTCGCGAAACCTGGGGGCTTCGAGCCCCGCACTGACCTCACAGTCAAGAGACAGTCCGCTCAATTCCCCAAATGTCGTGAGATCATCTTCCCCCAAGGTCAGCGGAACCAGACCTGGGCGCGGCGGGACCAGCCTGACCCCGAATTGTCGTGCGACCTCGTAGCCGAATGGTGTCGCGCCGAGCTTCGGAAATGACAATCCGCCGGTGGCGATGACCAGCGAACGAGTCACCACGGATCCCTGCGACGTTTCGAGGAACCATTCGGGAGGCTCCAGCGATTGGGTTGGTTGGTCCGCGACTCGCTCAGCAACAGCATCGGGGTCCTCGGACCAACCCGTGCGGCGGATCGAACTCACCCGACAGTTTGGTCTCACTTTCACCCGCGCATCGGCGCACTCGTCTTCGAGCATCTGGAGGATCTGCTTCGAGCTATGATCGCAGAAAAGCTGGCCGAGCTTCTTTTCGTGCCACGCGATGCCGTGGTGTTCGACCAGCGCGAGAAAATCCAGCGCCGTGCACCGGGCCAACGCAGACTTGGCAAAATGGGGGCTTCCCTGAGTGAGGTAGTGGGCGGCGGTGGCGCCAAGGTTCGTGAAATTGCACCGGCCGCCCCCTGAGATCAGGATTTTGTTGCCCAGCCGGGCATTGTGTTCGAGCAGCAACACTCGGCGTCCTCGCTGACCTGCCGTCCGCGCGCAGAACAGCCCGGCTGCTCCGCCTCCCACAATCACCACGTCGAACTGCACGTGCGCGACAGTTCCGTTTTGAGCCCCGCGAGACCAGTGCTGAGTTTGGGGCGCTCGTCGCTCGCAGGCGATTGCCTTTCCTGACCGCGGCTATGGGTATTTCCCTAGCCGCCGCGCTCCATCCGGGTCGATGCGGTGGGAAATGCCGGAAGACTCACGCGAAGCCGCGAAGCCGAGAAGAAGGAGAAGGCCGGTTCAGACAAAGGCGGCAGACGTTTCTCAGACTGACCAAACGGTGATCCGCCACCGTTCGCCCTGATCCCTTGTTTTCTTCGGGCCTTCGCGCGCGATTCTATGACTTTGTTCCGGCTGAGAATCTCGGGGCACGGAGTCCCGTTCGGACATTCGACCCATTCGGCGCCGCCACCTGGATTGCCCATTGCGCTGGCCGGGAGCCTTTTGCAGTTTCTCCCCGCCTTCAACGGATCACTATGCGATTCCTCCAAGTTCCGACTCTCCCGTCCCTAAGCGCCTTGGTTTTTCTGGGCTACTTTCTTGTCTTTGAATGTGCCAGCCAAACCTTGGACCAAAGTTTCAAAGTGAGCGTGGCGCAACCAGGGCAAATCCGAGCCATGGGGCAGCAGACCGATGGAAAGATTGTGGTCCTCGGGACTTTCGATCAGGTCGCTGGCTTGCCCCGGGACGGGATTGCCCGCCTCAACGCCGACGGAAGTCCCGATCCCACGTTCCAACCACCCGCGGGACTGGTTGAGGCGACCCGCACGATCTTCGTTCAGTCCGATGGGCGAGTGGTGTTGGGCGGCTCTTTCCCAACTGGGCGCACGGATCCGCTCAGCGGCTATGAAGTTCGCGAGCCGTTTGTTCGGCTGCTCGCCGACGGAACCCTTGATCCAACGTTTCACCCTCGCTTGCAGACCGGGCCGTCCGGCACGGTGGCCGCGCTGTTCGCTGATCAAGGGAATGATTCCTTCGCGTTGGTTTATTATGACTCATTTCATGGCGGCGTAATGAACGTGTCTCGGGACCTCGTTCGATTGAAAGCGGACACGGGAGACTTTGATCACCTGACACCCATTTACGATGGCGACCCTTTCGCGGCGGCCCGCTTGTCGGACGGCAGTGTCGTGATTGGAGGCGACTTTAACACAATGCTGGGGGCCAACCGTCACTCCTTAGTCTCCAGGCCGTATCTGGCGCGAGTCAGTGCGACGGGTGTCTTGGACGAGAGTTTCCAACCGCGGATCGTTGGATTGTACCCGTACATTGTGTCGGCGGTCGCGGTCACTCCCGACAATCGAATCGTGATCGGCGGCCAGTTCACCACGGTCAACGAACAGCCAAGACCCGGAATCGCACGGCTCTACTCGGCCGGTGGAGTGGACCTTTCCTTCAATCCGACGGCGGCGGTGGGCAGTGGTATTCGGGTTACTGCCTTGCTCGCTTTGTCCGATGGGCGGGTGTTAGTCGCGGGGGTCTTCTACGATGTGCAGGCGTATCGCCTGGTTCGCCTGAATGTGGACGGCAGCTTGGATACCACCTGGAAGTTTCCAAAGACTTATGGAGCCCAGTTCAACGTGCTGGGGGAAACCGCCGGTGGTGTGCTCATCGGCGGAGACTTGAATTTCAATCGAGGCAGCGGGGCCGCGTTGTTGCGCACGGACGCCAATGGATCCGTGGACAATTCATTCGCCGCGCGACTGGAACGCCCGGGCGGAGTTCGGTCCGTGGCCTTGCAATCCGACAACAAGATCGTGATTGGCGGAAAGTTTTCATCTGTTAATAAACAACCTCGGAGAAACCTGGCGCGACTCCTCCCGAACGGACTTCTCGACACAACCTTCACCAATCTGCCGGTGAACGGGGGTGTTTCGGTGGTTCGGGCCTTGCCGGACGACAAGCTCCTGGTTGGAGGGAGCTTTCCGGGAATCGGGGTTTCCCAACGCCGCGGCTTGGCGCGACTACTTCCCAATGGAGCCGTGGACAATTCGTTTTTTCCACCGTTGGCGATCGATTCGGAAGTGTATGACCTCGCTCCAGGGCCCAACGGACGGGTGGTTGTTTGCGGTAACGTGACCACGACCGGGACTCCGGTGTACCACCAATTGATACGGTTTGAAACCAATGCAGCGGTGGACACGTCCTTTCGTCGTCCGCCGCTCGCCGCTCCCGGGTTTTTTGACGCCACGATTAAAAGCGTAGATGTGCAACCCGACGGCTACGTCCTGATCGGCGGTAATTTCAACCTCGTGAATGGGATGAACCGGCAGGGCGTGGCCCGATTGCAAATCAACGGGAATTTGGACCCGACCTTTGATGCGGGCGCCTTCGGGGATCGTTTCCTCGTGGCGCCGTCAGTTATGGGAGTTCGCACGGGTCCGGCTGGACGCGTCTTTGTATGCGGAGCTTTCGATTCCGTTCGCGACCAAGTGCGTCCTAGTTTCGCCGCGTTTGATACGACCGGAGTCCTGCTGGAGAACTTCGCTGAAGACTTCCGCTCGATTTCCGCCAACACCCTGAGCGTGAGCGCCGCGGGGATGGTCGCTGTCGGCGAAGGTTTCGGCGATCGGTTTCAAGTGTTCGCTAATGACGGGAGACGATGGTTCGGGGGCGCCTCGCTACCGGGCGCGGTCCAAGCGACAGCGGTCCAGCTTGGCGGCGAAGTGATCGTGGCGGGTGACTTCCTTCTCGCTGATATCGGAGCGGGTTTGGTTCGGTATTTGCCACGAACCGATGCGCCGCCCCACATCATAAGTCAGCCAACGCCATTGACAGTCGAAGTGGGACAATCGGCGCGGTTTTCGGTGGTGGCGGAAAGCTCCAGTCCCCTGACGTTCCAATGGCTCAAAGACGACGTGGAATTGGCGGGCCAAAACGGCAGCTCCCTCGAGCTTCCGGAAGTGACGCGTGCGCAGGCGGGCCGGTACCGAGTTTTGGTACGGAATACCAACGAAACGTCGAGCAACGAGGCCAGCTTGGTGGTGCTCGGCGGTGTCGAATTGGGCTGGGGGACAACAGCGACGCCCGGGACGTTACGGCTCATTGGTCGTACGCCCGACGGAGAGCGATTCACGCCCGCGGAACTGGAGCAGTACGCCGTCGAGGCGAGTCAGAACCTCCAAGCCTGGCAAACGTTGAGCGGCAATCTGCAACTTGAACCCGACGGAACCGCCGCGTATTCGGATTCGGTTGTCGCCGGCTCGAGCCCGCAGTTCTTCCGCACGAAACGGCGGTGATGGGCTCCGTTGGTCCACTCTCCGAGGAAGGAAGGCTCGAAAAGGGTTTGCCTGCTCCGAACGAGGGTTGAATCGTGGATCACAATGAGCGGGCCGTACCGAGAGTGGATTCTTTAGGAGTTTACCCGGAAAATGGATGTCTGTTCGACGAACACCAGATGCTCGAAGTCCATCGAGATGTGTCGCGAGTGTTAGTGGGCAAAACCAAAACGGCGAACGTGACTAGCCTTTGGCGCTCGGCGCGACTGTCGTTTACTTTCGTCGCGATGAACCCTTTACTGAATTCACCATCTTCATCGATCCAGCGCGATGGACGGCTTCTGTCGTGACTTGGATTTGTGCGACCGGTATTGCCTGGGCGAACTCATCAACTGAGTGGCCCAATTGGCGCGGTCCCTCGGGCAATGGCAGCACGATGGCGGGAAACTATCCGTCGCACTGGCAAGCCGATCAGGCCGGGTGGAAAGTGCGGTTACCCGGCAAAGGCGGCTCCAGTCCGATTATTTGGAAGGACCGGATCTATCTCACCAGTCCCGACGAGGGGCAGGACGCCGTGCTTGCGTTCGACCTTGATGGGAAGGAGCTGTGGAAGACCCGCCTCGGGCCGGAAAGTGCCGCGAAACACCGAACGCTCGGCTCGAGTTGTAATTCGTCACCGGTCACCGATGGCCAAGCCGTGTTTGTCTATTTCAAGAGTGGTCATTTCGCAGCGCTGGAGCCGGACGGCAAGGTGCGTTGGAAACTGAACCTCACGGAACGTTTCGGGCAGGAACAGTTGTTTTGGGATCAAGGCAGTTCCCCGGTGCTGACCGACCGTCAAGTCATCCTGGCCCGGATTCATCAGGGCGAATCTTGGGTCGCTGGGTTCGACAAAGCGACCGGCGCGTTAAGCTGGCAAGTCGCGCGGACCTACCAAGCGCCGTCAGAAAACGACAATGGCTACGCGACCCCGGTTTTGTTCAAGCATGGCGGCCAACCCGCCTTTTTGATTTGGGGCGCCGATCACCTCACCGCACATCGGGCGGCGGATGGTCAGTTGCTTTGGTCCGCTGGCGGTTTCAATCCCAACGGCACCGCGAACTGGCCGGCCATCGCGTCGCCCGTGATTCAAGATGGCGTGGCGATTGTACGGTGGGTCGCGACGACCGCCCGGGCCAAGCACGCGTGTACGGGATCAAGCTGGGCGGCAGTGGTGACGTGACCACTAGCCACCGCGCTTGGGCGCGGGAAGATCTGGGCGTGTTCATCACCAGCCCCGCCGTCTATGAGGGTCGAGTTTACCTGTTGCGCCATCGCGGCGAGGTTGTCTGCCGCGACCCGGCGACCGGCAAGACGCTTTGGAGCGAGTCGCTTCCTCGCGCGGCGGCCCCGTTTTACGCGTCGCCTCTCATTGCTCAGGGAGTCCTCTATGCGGCGCGAGAGGATGGCGTGGTGTTCACGGCCCGAGTGGGCGGGCGCTTCGAACTGCTTGGCGAACATCCGTGGGGCGAACGCATCGTGGCCACACCCGTAGCAGCGGCAAATCGAGTTCTGTTCCGCGGTGACCAACACCTCTTCTGCGTAGCGTCCAAGCCCTAACGAGGCAGGGGAGGAACAGAAAAACCAAGGCAAAGGTAAGACGAGCGAAATGCGCTTGGTTCTCCCGTGGCTGCATCGGGAGACTTGGGATGTCCCTACTGCGTGGATCCGACTAAAGCTGCGGTCGGCGGCGCTGCAGATTGTGGAGAGTGGTGGGAAGAGCTTGCTCGAGCGTGGAAGTCGCGAGAAATCGGGCGGCCTCGTCGACCGCGCCGCGGGACCGAAGCCCCGCATAGACATGCAACTCGAACTGGCCGCGCAAGGGCGCGGCCAATTCTGGGAGTCCCAACGTCTCCAACAAGAAAATCAAGGCCTCAACCGTGGAGTACTGGTCTCCAGCGTTCGGCCGACGAAGTCGAAAGCGACTGGGCGTTGCCGGGGGCAAGCGAATGAGCCGACCCCAGGACTCTACCGCCTTCCGCATTCGGGCGGCTTCCCGCCAACTGCCATCTAGCAACAGGATCTGGAGGGAAGCGATCGACACACCGGCCGGGGGCAACTCGCCAGCGGGATGCAAGATCCAGAGAGTCCGGTCGGGCTGGACAATTTGTTCCCGGGAGAGAGGGACGTCCGGGCTGAAGCGATGAACGCGTGAAGATGGTAACACCCGGTTGATCAGTCGGCTCGTACTCGTGGGACGGCTTGCCTCGCGCCGATGGACTAGCAGGTCCACGCGCAGCGGGCAGTCGAGCGTCTGCAGTCCGGCGCAAGTACACCACCGGGGCGCGAATCGACACTGCTCGCACCGTTCCGTACCACGATTGACCACGCTTCGGCCCACGAACGGCGGTAGGGGGCGATAAATACCAGCCGGGGTCAACGGGATCGCCCCAGAACCCCCAGAACTAAGTTCCGCGTTTTGAGAAATGGGCGATCGTTGTCCCTTCGGCCACGGCCACTGTCCCGCTTCACGGAATCGGCTGTAGTCGAATTCGTCGGTATTCCATTTGCCCGCGATCGCCTTCCAAGCCGATCGGTCCGGTGGCAGGAACCTTGAACGCGGCTTCAAGCACTTCTCCGTTGCAGGTGCAATATGCCACCCCGTTTGTCACCGCCACCACGAGCTCGTTCCAGTCCTGCGGTCGGTACTGCTTCAGATTTTTGTATGGCCCAGCCAGCGGGTAATCGCGGCATTGGAGTTGAGGCTGTCGAATGAAGACGCCGCTGTCCGCATTCGGCGTCGCCCTAAATTCGAGCTTGAGAATGAAATTTCCCGGAAATTCTTGGGTCGTCCACAACTGTTGAATTCGGCGGCCCTCCGGTGGCGTGGTGACAACGATTCGACCGCGCTGAGCGACGTAACGTCCGTCGCTGCTTTGCGGGGCACCATCGAACTTCACCGGAGTCGTAATAATCGGCCAGGGCGGCGCGTTGGAATCGTTGCGGCGCCAGTTTTCAGCCGACTTGATGTCCGCTTCCGGCGTGACCCGATATCCCCAACCCGTGAGGTCGCGTCCGTTGAACAGGCTCACGAATCCTGGCTCCGGAGTGAAACTGTCGTCGGCCAGTTCGAGGAAGCCCAACGAGCTGAGCAAAGGACGAAGTGCCGCGGCCCATTTCGCATATCCGGCCTGATTGGGATGCAACAAGTCGGGGAATTCCGCCTCGCGGGCGTCGCCTTCGGGCGTGGCGAAGAGCGGCCACGTCTCCAACAAGATCACCTGTGGGTTTCCCTTCACCGCGGCGGCGTAGAGTTCATTGATCCGTTTGATCTGCGCTGCCGGACGCTTCTTGGTGGAGGAACTGGGGAAGACTTGGCATAAGATCACCGGAAGTTTGGGGTTATACGCCTTCACCGCGTCCAGAATGAGTTTCAGATTGCCGGCGATGGTTTCGGGATCAGCGCCTTCTTCGAGATCGTTTGTGCCGATCAATAAAACGATCGCCGCGGGATTGAGCGCCAGCACATCCTCCTTTAGGCGAATCAACACGCCCCGGGTGGTATCGCCACTGATGCCGCGATTGGCCGCTTTGAGGCCCGGAAAGGCGCCGTTCAAATTGTCACCCCAACCTTGAGTAATCGAATCTCCCAGAAATACGACCGCCCCCTGATCACGCTCCACTTGCTTCGACCAGCCCGTGCGTTTGTCGGTCCAGAGCTTTTGGAACCAATCGTAACGACGGATAGGGCCTGCGCCGGGCAATCCATCGTTGGTCGGCGGAATCTGAAACCGGACGTCAGCTCCCAATGCAGAAAGGCCGGCAACCACTAGAAACCAGGCGAAGTGACAGAGAATCTTCATGCGGGAAGCCAGAGCATGAATCCCGAGATGGAATTGGCCAAGGCTGCAATCGCATCCGCACCGTTGCGGGTGTGTTCGGACTTGGTCCTGGTGGATACGGGCGTTAGCCCGCGTCCCCCCAAACGGAAACGGAAGGGTAATGGAGTCCGGGGTTTCCTCGGGATTGAACTGTCCCGGAAGCTTGTCTGGCCAACTAGAGCCGCCACGGACACAGTCCGTGCGATGAGCGCGTTTGACGCGGCGGAGTCTGCGAAGGGACTCGCGCCGGCCGACTCAAGTGGACCCACACCAAAGCCGGTCCGCATCCGTTCGATCGACGCGCTGCGCGGGCTGGTGATGTTCACGATGATCTTCGTGAATGACCTGGCGGGAGCCGATGCGCGGATCGTTCCGTGGTGGATGCGCCATTTCAAATCGGACGGGAACGGCATGACCTTCGTGGATCTCGTGTTCCCCGCGTTTCTATTCATTGTGGGAATGAGCATCCCCTTCGGCTTGGGCTCTCGCTTGCGCCAGGGCGATTCCCTCGCGTCGATCGTTGGCCATGTGTTGGTGCGCACCGTCTCCCTGCTGGCCATCGGAATCTTGATGGTGAATGAGGCACCCAATGCCGCGGCCATGGGTTGGTCGCCGGCGCTCTGGAGTGTCCTCATGTACTCGTCCGCGATCTTGGTCTTCAGTTCTTTCTCGCCACCAGGAGGAACGACTTCGGATGGTATTCGGCGGGTGTTACCAACGTTGGTGCGTGTTATCGGGGTCGCTTCCCTGATTGGGCTGGCCTTCGCTTTCCGCGGGGAAGGGGGGCGCCGAATCATCACCTTGGTTCCCTTCTCCCTTTATACGAGTTGGTACGGAATCTTGGGATTGATCGGATGGGCTTACCTTGTCGCGGCTACTGTGTTCCTCGCGTTCCGGGAGGATCGGGCCGCGCTGCTCGGCTGTACGGTACTTCTGTTGTGTCTGTATGTCGCCGACCGAACCGGACTCCTGGATGGCTTCTGGTTGAGCCACTATGTAGGGATCGGTTCGACCCTAGGCTCGCTGGCCTCGATTGCGGTTGCCGGTGTCCTACTGGCGTTGGTTCTAGTCACGCCGGAGACCACGACGTTCGGTTCCCGGGCGAGGTTCACCTTATGGTTCATCGCCGGTTTTGGAGCAGCCGCCTGGCTCTTGCACGGCCTATATGGGATCAACAAAAACAGTGCTACGCCGTCCTGGTGTCTGTGGGCCTGTGCGATCACGGCAACGCTGTGGCTGGGGTTCCATCTGTTCTGTGATGTGTGCCCGGTGGGGTGGGTAGCCAAACCGTTGGTCCTTGCCGGCAGCAATGTCTTACTCGCTTATCTTTTGTCTGAGATGTTACCTTCGCTGATCACCCTACTGGGCTTCGCCGGAGCATACGACCGCATGGCTGGGCCGGCTTTGGTGAATGCCGTCGTTCGGTCGGCGGGTTGCGCCTTGGTCGTGTTGATTGTCGCCGGGTTGATCAATCGGGCTGGTCTGCGTTTGCGGCTTTGAAGGAATTGCTGGGAGCTCTGCTCCGGCGGAGCCGCGCGAGTCGACCGCGTCGCGTCATAGACCTTGTGATGAACGGGCCTCGGTGAGGAACGTTTTAAGCGCCATCGTTGCGCTTGTCCCGCTCGGGTTCCGGAGCCTACGCTCGCGCTAATGAAGCTCGCGTTTTCTTTTTGGTTGTCGCTGGTCGCCGTCCTGTGTCTCCGAGCTGCTGATAGTGTTCAACCGAATCAACTCACCCCGAAGGAACAAACTGACGGTTGGAAACTCCTGTTCGACGGAAAGACATTTAGCGGTTGGACCAATTTCAAAAGCCCGAACGTTCGCCCTGGCTGGAAAATCCAGGACGGGGCACTGGTGTGTGTCGACCCGCATGACGCGGGCGACTTGGTGAGCCCCGACAAGTGGAAGTGGTTCGAATTACAACTCGACTACAACATCTCCGAGGGCGGCAACAGCGGCATCATGTTCCACGTTACCGACGACGGGAACGCGGCCTGGGCTAGCGGCCCGGAATTCCAGTTGGAAGACAACGCCAAGGCTAGTGACACGCAGCGCTGCGGCTGGCTCTATGCGCTTTATCAGCCGCCGATCGATCCTAAAACCGGGAAGCCGCTCGATGCCACGAAACCTGCCGGGCAATGGAACCACGTTCGTCTGGTGATCAGCCCTGATCAGTGCCTGCACGAGATCAACGGCGTGAAGTATTTTACCTATGTTCTCGGCAGCGACGACTTCAAGGCGCGCGTGGCCAAAAGCAAATTCGCCGCGATGCCCCTCTTCGCAAAATCGGATACCGGTCGAATCGCGCTTCAGGGAGATCACGGCCAGATTTCGTTTCGCAACATCAAGATTCGTCCGCTGCCGGCGAAGCCCTGACAAGAACTTCCGCCGGAATCGCGCCCGCACGCGTTGGGACCATCCGAATCCGAGCGGAGAATTTACCGGGTCGGCGTGGTTCGTGGGAAAGCCGCGGCGACGCTGGACTATTTCTGCTTCAACCGCTTTAGCAGCGCATACGCCTCCCGAGCTTTGGCGTCTCCGGCATCGGCGGCGGCTACCAGACGCGACTCAAGCAGAACCAGGGAGGTGTGTACGGCCAATCCTTGTTGCAGGGTGACATTCTCGCTGGCCTTGATCGTTGCGAGTGATTCCACCGCCCTTGTGAGGTCCTCATTCCGCAACGCCTCTGAGGCTTCGCGAGCGGCCCGCTGGAACTCCTCGGGCGCCCCCGCAAACGCTGTCTGAAGCTGCGACGCCGCCTCGGCTGGCGTCCCCGCCATCTCCCTCGGTTCCGTTCGGCCGCAGCCGGCGATGACCATCACGGCGGCGGCCAAAACCGTCGTGCCCGGGAAGTAGATTTGATCGAAACGCATCGCTCAATCTCCCGTTTTGGAGGCGGGATTGCACCAGAAACGCCCCGGACGAACTCCGCGGAACCCACCGATGCCCGCCTCTTGATAGTAGACTTTGAATTTCATGTACTCGGTGTGCCCGCCAAAATTTCCCATGACGGTCCCGGTGTTGTGTCGTTGAGTCACCCCTTCGTCGGGACGGCTCGCGACATTGTCGAAGTTGGATGGCTGACGTTCATCGGCTTCCCAAAAGACCATCGCGACAGGACTGAACTGGGATAGCTTGAACGTCGTGTATGGACCGCGCGGACCGGTGTCGTACGCCGAG
>DLVS01000556.1 GCA_003445095.1 Verrucomicrobiales bacterium | reverse complement strand
CTTCGGTTCCCATGGGTGAATCCGACGGCATGTGGGGACGCTGTGAAATACTTCCGGCAAATTCCGATTTTTGGACAAAAATAACGGGCGCTCGCCGCGAACACTCCACTCAAACGGAGCCAATGGTTGGTAGACGGGGAGGCGGATTCCGACCGCAGGAACCACTGATCGACGCTGATGTCTTGAAGGTTGGGAAGGTGGATAGAGGTAGCAATGGGGAATCGAACCCTACCGCTCCGTCCGAAATAGCCGGCCATCCAAGTCTGAATCTCCGCCAGAGCCGCTTCGGCTTCCGCCGGCTCGGATACTGGAGGATGAAGTCATCGGTCCTGTCCTACCGCTACCTTGCTACTGACCCGGCGCGGCTAGCGCTGCGATTTCTGTGTTCGTCAGGGCGCGCGGCCAAATCGCGGCCTCGTCCACTTCGCCGCGGAAATGCCGGACCTTCTTCCCGTCCTGAGTCTCCGCGCCGATGAGCAATGGTTCGGAGTTGGGGATCAAGGACCCCGTGATCGGTTGGCTGGCCATGAGCCGGCCATCGCAAAAGATTGCCAGCGTTCGACCATCGTAGCGGCCGACCAGATTGTGCCAGGCCCGAGCATCGATGTTCGAAACCGGAAAGCTCGCTTGCGCGAATCCTTGGGTCGTCCGGATTTCAAAAGCGATGTCCGGCCCCGGTGTTCCGGGCAAGTCCGTGCTGAACAAGTTGAAGTACGCGTGGTCGGGCCTGGCGCGTTTGCCCACCAACGCGGAATTCCATCTGCCAGCGGGATCGCGCAGCCGCAGGTAGACCGTCAATTGGTCCGCGGGCGCTTGTAGTTCCTGGCCGGCGTCAAAATAGGCACCGTCCAACACTGTCACTTTCGCATCGGGGGCGGCGCCCGTTCCGGCCGGACGCACGTTCAGCTCGAACTGATAAAACTCAGGAACCAGTCGCAAGGTCGTTTGCGCGCCATGCCCGCCCGCGTCGAGCAACCACCAGGCGAGCGCGCCGTCGAAGAGCTTTCGTCGCGCTTCTCTCGTTCTCCAATCCGCGACGGTGTTCGTGTTCGCCGGCTTGGGTATTTTCAACCGGATATTCCGGAACTCGGCAACGGTGGGCGGGCCGCTGTGCAATTGCAGCGCGAGCACTCCTTGCGGTTCCGCGCGGCGTGGATCGTTGTCTTCCACTTCGGCCACCAGCTCACCGTTCACGCGCAACGTGATCTTGGGACCCAGGCAAGTGAGGTGGTACTCGTGCCAGTCTTCGAGCCGAAAGTGGGCCGGGCCGCGCGCGGATTCAAGCGGCTGCGCTGTTCTCACACCGTTGACGTCAAACCAGGCGCGCTCGCCTCGGAGAGCCAGGTCGTGCCGGCCATATTCGTCGTAGAGCCGGACCAACCACTCGGTCCGCAAATTGTTGTCCATCTGGTAACCGCACACATCGTGGTCGGGCAACAGTCGGCTGCGAAACTGGAAGCCGCCGTTGATTCCGCCTTCCCCATTCAGGCGCGCCTCTAGTTTGAGTTCGAAGTCCGCCAGTTCTCCGCCCCTCCAAACAAGATACTGATTCGTCGTGCAGGGCCGTTCCTTCGTAATGCGGCCGACAATGGCGCCGTCCTTGACCTCCCAATAGGCTGGATTGCCGGGCAACCATTCTGAAAGTGAACGGCCGTCGAAGAGGGACTGAAATTCCGGTTCGGCCGCGGCCGTGATCGACGTTGAGATTGAAACTCCCACAGACACGAAGAGCGCAGCCAGCGCAGCAGTGGTTCGCGAGCGAGCGTACGTCGGCATGCCAAGCTGATTAGCAGCGGAGCGTTCGATGAGCAATCTTGTAGCGGGCCACGAGCCTCGAAGCCGTTCGCGCTTCCCAGGGACGATTCTTCTTTGCGGCGGCAGCGCGAAAGGCCGCGATCAGTTGACTTGCTCCAATCGAACAGAGAAACGGAGACAGCGGAGGGGAAAACTCCGGAGGAACGTCGGCAACTGACAGACATGCGCAGTATCCAGCTCGGCGGGGACAAGCGATGAGTTCAGACGAGCTTGTCTTCGTCCAGGCAACAAGCGGCGAAATCTCGCTTCTGCCTTAGTGGTGCTCGCAGAAAATTCAGGCAAGACGGCGGGTCGCCTGAACGGCAAGCAGTCGCGCCAGGCACCCGATCGCAGTACCTAGACGGCGGACTAGCGGACCGGCTGCCCGCCTTATCCGATCTTTGGAAGATTTGGGCCTCCCTTTCTTCTCACCGCATTCCTAGTTTTCGCGAAGTGACGGTTCTTCCCTCTCCCCACGACACGATCGCCGCGCTCGCCACGCCTTTGGGCGAAGGTGGGATCGCCGTCATCCGCGTGTCGGGACGCGATGCGCTCGCCGTGGGTGATCGAGTATTTGCACCCGCCGGAATGAATTCCTCGCGCCCCTCCGCCGCCGACAGCCACACGGTTCACTATGGTCACATCGTTCGCGATGGTCGCCACGTTGATGAAGTTCTGCTGACGGTCTTCCGAGCGCCGCGAACGTACACCCGCGAGGACACGGTGGAGATTTCCTGTCACGGCGGAATAGTCATCGCCCGGCTGGTTCTCGAGACCGTGCTGGCGGCTGGTGCTCGTTTGGCAGAACCCGGCGAATTTACGCAGAGAGCGTTTCTGAACGGCCGTCTCGATTTGGCGCAAGCAGAGGCAGTGGCCGATCTCATCCACGCGCGCACCGAACTCGCGGCGGCTGCGGCCCGTGAACAACTCGCGGGCAGTTTATCGCAACGGATCAATCAAGTTCGTGACGACCTGCTGAACACGCTCGCGCATATCGAAGCACATATCGACTTTCCCGATGAGGATATCGCGCCCGATACTCAGGAACGGTTGTTGTCTCGGCTTGATCAGGCGGCGGTGTTCCTCGCGAATTTGCAACGCACGGCTCGGGAAGGTCAGATCCTTCGCCGTGGCATTCGCGCCGCGATTGTTGGCCGTCCGAACGCCGGAAAATCTTCCCTGCTCAACCGGCTGCTGGGCCACGAGCGCGCCATCGTTTCGCCGATCCCGGGCACGACGCGCGATACTGTCGAAGAAACCGCCAATATGCGGGGTATTCCGGTGGTGTTTGTAGACACCGCGGGTCTTCGAGCCGCAACCGACTCAGTGGAAGCTGAAGGCGTTCGCCGAAGCCGGGCCGCCGCCGCCCAGGCCGAACTGGTGTTGCATGTTTTGGACGGTTCCGAACCCTTCACCGCGGAAGATGCGCTCCTTCGAACAGAATTGTCGGGCCGCGCGGTACTCAATGTCCTCAACAAAGCCGATCTTCCCAGCCGTATAAATTTACCCGACGGACTCACCGGAGTCTCCGTCAGTTGCGCAACGGGTGAGGGCTTAGAAGCGTTAAAAGAAGCGCTGGAACGGCTGGTCTGGGCCGGTCGAGTGACGAACGAGGCGGTGCCGGTGACGGTCAATGCGCGTCAAGCCGATGCCTTGCGCCGAAGCGAGGAAGGCATCCGCCGATCGGCGGCGGCGTTGCGCGACGGAGCCTCACTCGAGCTAGTCGCCCTCGACTTGCGAATTGGAGTCAGCGCCGTGGGAGAGATCGTGGGGAAGACAACCACCGACGATCTACTCGACGTGATCTTCCACCAGTTTTGCCTTGGGAAATGACCCGTGGCCGGTCGAAGTGAGACGCTAAAAAAGCGAGAGGCCCGCCAAACAGGCGGGCATCGCGATCAATACGGCTGAGATTGGAACGGCCTATCCGCCGTTGTTGCCAATCGCCTCTACCGGGCATCCTTCCATCGCTTCCTTGCAGGCTGCCTCTTCTTCCGGGCTCTCGGGCTGCTTTTTCACGTAGCTGTAGCCCCCCTCCTCCCACCGGGTGAAGTTGTTCGGCGCTGTTTCGCGGCACAGGTCGCAGTC
>DLVS01000430.1 GCA_003445095.1 Verrucomicrobiales bacterium | reverse complement strand
ACCAGCACGATCGAGCCAAACACTCCGAAGATGATGAACGACACCAGGCTCGCCCGCAGCCGCGCCGCCCGCAGAATGACCTGCAAGAATGCGTCCAGATGGGTGGAATAACGGCTGAGTTCGAACCGCTCATTTCCGAAGGCCTTTACGTTGGCAATTCCTTGAAGCGACTCTTCCACCACCGTGCTGCCTTCGGCCAAGCGGTCCTGGGCGTCCCGCGATAATCTTCGGATTCTTCGGCCAATCAACACGGCCGCTAAAATCAAGACAGGGAAAGTCGAAATCATCACTCCGCTTAACCGCAGGGAGGTGAGCGCAATCAGCGTCACGCCTCCCGTTAGCAACGTAGTCTGACGAAGAAATTGGGGGATCGTAGTCGTCAACGTTTCCTGAATGACGGTGAGATCGGCCGTCAGGCGACTGGCCAATTCACCCACGCGACGTTGACCGAAGAACGTCATCGGTAGTCCGATCATTTTCGCGAAGGTTTCCCTCCTCAGATCGGCCAGCGCGCGTTCGCCGCACTGGTTGAACCACCAGGAGGAAAAGAAGGAAAGGAACGCTTGCACCGCCAGGCTCGCCAGGAGCACCGCCGCGACGCCATTGATACTGTTCCATCCGGTCGGAAGCGCGGCACCGTCACGATGGACGGCGGTGTCGAGCAATTGGCCCGTCAAGTAAGGAAAGGCCAACCCGAGCGACGACGACGTCAGGAGTGCCAGCATGGCGCCGGTAAACCGGATCTTGTACGGGCCCAGGTAACGAAAAATTCGCGCGGCTCGGCGGAGCGATTCCGCCTGGACTCGGGGTTTGGACTCGGGGACCGATACGTCGGGGGGCAAGCGCGATTCATTCGGCGGCACGGCGGATATTAGCGGACCCGTGAAGGTGCGGGAGAAATTCTGTGGCAATGAGGCAAGGACACCGCTGCTGCCTGGCGACACGAGTCGAGTTGACCCGGCAAGTGCTCCGAGTCGAGACTCCGCAATGGCAACCAGTGAATTGAAGATAGAAAAACTCACCGTTGGAACCGGCGCCTCTCCCCAAGCGGGCGACTCCGTCCGGGTCCATTACACCGGCTGGCTCACCGACGGACGGAAGTTCGACAGTTCGGTGGATCGTGGCCAACCGTTCGTCTTCATTCTTGGCCATGGCCAGGTCATCGCTGGCTGGGATCAAGGCGTCGCCACCATGCGGGTTGGCGACAAAGTGAAACTAACGATCCCTCCGGAGCTCGGTTACGGCCGCAACGGTTACCCGGGAGCGATTCCTCCCAACGCGACCCTCATCTTCGAAGTCGAGCTCTTGGGTATGGGTTAGGGAATTCCCTTGCTCTCACCAGACCGCCCCGCTTCTTGCCATTCCGAACTGCCAATACCAGCCTCGGCCAGTCTCGCTCATGTACGAAGTCTTAACCAATCCGCTGGCCATATTTAGCAGCCCGCTGTTCTGGATCTTTCTCCCCTTTCAGGTGTGGATGTTTGTCGACGCCATCCGCCGGCGGGAATGGATCTGGGCCGCCTGCATCTTCTTCTTCTCCATTCTCAGCACCTTCTTTTATTGGTTGATGGTGTATCGCCAGCAAGGCCCGGTGGGCGGCGGGAGGAGTCGCGGATTTGAACTCCCGGGCGCAACCAATCGGCGCCGAATCAAGGAGCTGGAGGCCCGGATTTACAATCTCGACAACGCCCGGGATCACTTCGATCTGGCGGACATCTATTATAGTCAGGGCAAGTACGAGAAGGCAGAAGCCAGCTATCGGGAGGCGTTGAAGCGAGATGGCGAGGACTTGGATACGCGCGCCCATTTGGGTCAATGCCTGCTGCGGCTGAATCGTCCGGCGGAAGCGCGGCCTTTGCTCGAAAGTGTGCTCGCAGGCGAACCGAAACATGATTACGGCCAGACCCGGATGGCGCTGGCTGAGGCCTTGACGGCGTTGGGAGATCAAGAAGCCGCACTTCGCGAGTGGGAAATTGTTTTGGGCAGCCACGGATACGCACGGGCCAAAGTCCAGTTTGCGGAATTGGTCCTCGGGCGCGGCGATCGCGACCGAGCCAAGCGAGAACTTCAGGAAGTAATTTCCGACGACGCACACGCCCCCAAATTCCAACGCGCCCGCGAAAAGGTGTGGGTGCGCCGGGCGCATTCGCTGCTCCGGGGCTTGTGAACTCTGGGCCGCTTCATCCTGACCTCGCCGCGACCCATTGGTTGGGCTCAGGCGAAGTGTTTGTTCGGCGGCTCCTCCGCGCGCTGACGGGAGCCAAACGATCCATTCGGCTCGAAGTGTACATTTTCGCGAACGACCGAATCGGCCGAGCCGTACGCGACGCGCTAACGCTGGCCACACTTCAAGGAGTCGAAGTCAAGGTTCTCTTGGACGCATTGGGATCCAACGAAACTCGGGGCGAGTTCTGGACTGAGTTTATCCGCGTGGGCGGGCAACTGCGCTGGTTCAACCCGCTCGAGCTGCGCCGCCTGCCGGTGCGAGACCATCGTAAGTTGTTGGTGGTGGATGAGCGCGCGGGGGGAACTGGGGGCTTCAACGTGGCCGAAGAGTATTCGGGCGACGGCGTCTCGCACGGTTGGGCCGATCTGGGAATAGTGCTCTACGGACCGGCGGTAGGCGCTCTGGCCGCTGAATTCGATCGCATGTGGGCGGCCGCGGCGGACACCCCCAATTTGCGCACTCTCTTGAAGCGCAACTTTCGCACCACCCGGCGAATCGTGGCGCCCGACATTCAGTTGCTGGCAACCGGACCCGGCCGAACCGCGGGGGCATTCCAACTTGCCTTACGAGAAGACCTCGCCCAGGCGAACGACATTTTGATGATCGTCGCGTACTTCCTCCCGACCCGCGGGATGCGGACCTTGTTGCGTCAAGCCGCGGCGCGGGGAGTCCGGGTGCGCGTCGTGGTGCCCGGGAAGTCCGATGTGGAGTTTTCTCGACGTGCGGCCCGGCATCTCTACGGCCGCCTACTGCGCCACGGGATCCAGTTGTTCGAGTACCAGCCGCAAGTGTTACACGCAAAACTGTTCCTCACCCAAGCGGCTGCCTATGTCGGATCGTCAAACCTCGACGTGCGCAGTCTCTATATTAACCACGAACTGATGTTACGCCTGACCGACCCGGATATCGTTCAGCGCGGCTGGCATTTGGGGGAGGAACTGTGTTCACGGTCGGCGCGGATCGATCCCGACACGTGGCCTTCTGCTCGAAGCTGGTTCGAACGCCTGCGCGATCAGTGGTCTTGGTGGGTTCTCTCAAAGGCAGATCCATTCGTGACGCGCTGGTTGGCGAGGGATCCGCGGTAGTCGGTTCCATGCTCCGCAAAACGGTAGGGCTGACGCGCTGCGCCGCCCCCGGCCTTTCGCAGTGACGCGTCAGATTCCCTCCCTGGCGCCGATGCGAATGGCCGCGCCGTTGGCGCGCAGCCGCCGCAGCCCTACCCAATTCATGGGCAATACTGGCCGGGCCCGTCGCCGGGATCCGGATAAAAAGCCAACCGCAGCGCGAACTGAAGTTCGTGGACGGCCATCGTCAGCGCGGCGAGCTGGTCCAGTCGCTCCTCTCGGTCGGGTGCTTCGGCCAATTCCTGATTCTCAAAGCGCCGCCGCGTTCGACGGAAGCGTTTGGCCAGGGAGTCGTGTTCCTGCGTGTCTCCCAGCTCTCGCAGCAACCGCTTCACGGTCTCCACACGTCGCCGAGTTTGTCGAATTGTCCGCCGAGCATCAGCGATTTCCAGCGCGCCTGCCTTCACCGATTGGAGCAACGCGCAGTCAAATTCCCGGCAATGAAGCGGGCGTTCCCGATAGATGGCACAGCGACAACCTGCGCCTAGCGCCGGGCAGGGCTGCAGCCAGCGGGAGGGCCGACGGCCAGAACGGGATCTGATCACCGGCAGCCCCAACGCCCGCAAACGCGCGCGGTCATCACCAGCCTGGAGCTCGACATCGCCAAACAACGTGCCGTCGCAGCACAGTCCACACGTAAGACAAAGATCAGACGCGTCGGCAGCGGTCACGGGGTAGGGCCCAGGGCAATTTTGAACCGCGCATAAATGCGTCGCGCCAATTCGGAGTTACCTAACGAATCAATGCGGATACGCAGCTCCGTTTTGTTTTCGGTGAGCACTCGCACAGTGACTCTCACGGCTTGGAGATCAGGCGTGCGCCCATCAAGTTTGCCTCCGTTTTCAATTCTTTGACGATCTAAGATCGTCACATCGGCATCATCGAGCGCCGCCGAAGCAGCTCGCCACACTTGCTGGAACGTCGCCGCCTCAACCGAAACTAAGGTCCCACCGCTGTACTCCATCCCGACGGGTGAGTTGGCATCGGGCGTGGAGGAACATCCGCCCAACAGCAGCACCAGGACGAGTCCAGTCAATTGCCTACCCCATCCACATCGGTTCATCGCCGTCAGCGATACGCGTTCGCGGCTCCGTCGCCAAGTGCGATGAATGGAGGAGGGGCGGCGGTGCCGGGGGAGGACGACGATCAATCGTTGCGAAAGTGCCTTCAGAGACTTCGGGCGTTTTGGGTTGCGAATCCTATGGAGTGCGGAGGCAAGCGAAGCGCGACTCCGCTTTGGAACGTCGCGAAACACTAAGATTTTGCGACGAATGATTCTACGACTGTCCGGTAGCCAAAGCGCCGTCGCCGCTGCGCTTTGCCGGCGCACTCCAAAACGCAAGGGCCCTCCTTGGCCGCAACGTATCGATCGGCGCGAAGCGCAGTGGAGTACGTCGGCCTACCCGGCTCGTCATTGGTCCGTGGCCATTCGCTGGACTCTTTACAGCTCATTCACCGGTCGCCACTGCTGGAGATCTTCGCGCCAATACAATGCTTCGGCCGGGATCGTGCCGTTCCGAACCTGATGCCAGACGTCGTGCACCGGAAACGGCCCGTGTTGAATCCCGTCGAAATGGACGAAAACTGGTGCGGGCAGGGCGGACGGCGCTGGTTCCGCCACCGGCTCCGGACTGAAATCGCCGCGCTCGACTTTGCGGCGCACCGCATAGGCAACGGCCAGCCCAAACAGGAATCCTCCGACATGCGCGCCAAAGGCGATTCCGCCGCCTTCGGTATTCAAGGAGAGCAGCAACCCGAGCAAATCATCAGCAAACCAGAGCGACATCATCAACCAACTCGGCACGAAGAACGTTTTGGCGCCCGCCGCAAAAATGAAGAAATACACGAAACGAAACTCAATCTTCATTCCTCGGAGGAGCAAGGCACACGCGCCCATGCAGGCCGAGATGGCTCCCGAAGCGCCCACCAAGGGGACCTCCGACGCGAAGCCTTTGCCGGACAGAATCACGTGAGCCAAGGTCGCGACAATTCCCGCCGCGAGATAAAATACAGTGAATCTCCAATGACCTAACAAATCTTCGACGCACGCCCCGAAGAGATAGAGGTACACCATGTTGCCAATGAGATGAAAAACCCCCGCGTGGACGAATATGTTGGTAATCCAAGTGTGCAGTCGGGCCTGGGCTGGGATGAAGGCGAGTGCCTCGTACCAGTGTTCGAGCTGCGCTTCGCCCCCGGAGATCCACACCAACAATGAGACGCCGTAAAGGCCAACACACAGACCCAACAGCCAGAGGGTAACCAGCGGACGAACGTTAGCACGATGGTCTACGGAGACAGGGAAGAGGAAAAACATGGAACGCCTTCTGAGGTGATCAGTGTAATGAAGGACCCGTTCTTTGCCAATCAGGACCAAGAACCGGGTAGGCGGCCAACTGGGAAACCAACGCCCCTCGCCGAGCTAGAAAGCAGCCCCGCGGCTCGACTCTGGCTGGCCGCCAGGGCAACGCTTGCCCATCCAATGAAAATCCAGTTCCTCGGAGCCGCGCGCACCACGACCGGCTCGATGTATCTGCTCGAGGTCAACAGCCGCCGAGTCCTGCTGGAGTGTGGGTTGTTTCAGGGCCGACGGGGCGAATCGATTCTTCGCAATAAGGAATTCCCGTTCGATCCACAAACGCTCGATGCGGCCATCCTCAGCCACGCCCACATCGATCACTGCGGTAATTTTCCCAACCTCTATCGGCAGGGTTTTCGCGGAAGCATTTATTGCACTTTCGGCACCCGGGACCTCGCCGCACTCATGTTAGCGGACTCCGCGCATATCCAACTTTCCGATACCGAGTTCGTGAACAAACTCCGCGCCAGGAAAGGTGAGCCCCCAGTGGCGCCCCTCTATTCGGTCCAGGACGCCGAACAAGTGACCCGTCAATTTGTCGCCCTCGGCTACGATCGCGCTGTGCCCGTGACCGATGGCCTGACTGTTACCTTCGTGGACGCCGGACATATTCTCGGGTCCGCCCAAGTCGTCTTGGACATCAAAGAAAAAGGCCGGCAGTTCCGCTACTTGTTTAGCGGTGACGTTGGCCGCGGGGGCGATCCGATCCTTCGCGACCCGGCGGTGGTGGAAGGAGTGGATTTTCTGCAAGTAGAGAGTACGTACGGAGCCCGAGAGCACGAAAGTCGCGATCAGAGTCCTTGTGCGTTCAAGGACGTCGCTGACACCTTGAGGCGTGCTGGCAAAGTCATTATTCCGGCGTTTGCCGTAGGTCGAACCCAGCAGGTCGTTTACGGGCTCAAGCGGTGCATCGAAGAAGAGCATTTGCCCGCCGTCCCGATGTACGTGGACAGCCCACTCGCGGTGAATGCCACCGAGGTGTTTCGACTGCATCCTGAGTGTTTTAACGAGGCGACCTATGAGTTCTTGATCCAGGAGGGGAGCCCGTTCGACATGACTAATCTGACCTATATCCGGAACGTTGAGCACTCCAAGAAGCTCAATGATTTACCCGGGCCGATGATCATCATCAGCGCGTCCGGCATGGCGGAAGCGGGTCGAATCCGTCATCACTTGCGCAATAATTTGGGCAACGCCAACAACCTGGTGCTGTTTGTCGGATACTGCGCGGAACACACCCTGGGCGCGCAACTGCTCGCCGGACGCAACCCAGTCAACATCTTCGGCGAACCCGTCGAAGTCCGCGCGCGCATGGCGTCCATCGATGCACTTTCCGGACACGCTGATCGATCCGAACTCGCCGACTACGTGCGCCGAATTCAAGGATCGGTGAAACGGATCTTCGTGGTTCACGGCGAAGAAGACCAATCACTCGCGTTTGCCGAAACCTTGCGGCAATCGCGTCCCCAAGCGCAGGTCGTCGTTCCGGTCCGAGGTCAGCACGAGGAGGTGTGATCTCACATTCGGATGGAATGAATCCGGTAGGACGGTCGCGTTGCGGCGGCCTTTTGCAGTGACGCGAGGGGAAATTCGACGCGTCACTCGTAAGGGCCGGCCCGGAGCTGCGCCCGGACCGGGGACGGCGCAGCGCGCCATCCCTACTGTTTTACCGATTGTATGGTTCATCGTTTCTTTACGTGGTCGGAAGGAGGAACTTTAACTCGCGTTGCCCCAGCGGAGTCGCGGCGCCGATGAACGTCATTCCTTATGGTCCCCACGCGTTGCTGTTGCGCTTCGCGGAACAGGCGGACGCCGCGGCATTCGACCTGAGTCGCAGTCTCATTGCCCGACTGGAGCGTGATCCGCCCGCCGGATTGCGCGAGATCGTCCCGGCGTTCACGACGGTGTTGCTGGTGTTTGAGCCAGCGGCAATGAGCGCGGCGACGGCTCAATTCCGCGATTCCACTTGGAGCTTCTCATCGGAATCTGGGTCGCCTGCCGCCAGCCGCTTGATCGAGATTCCCGTTCATTACCGTGGGCCGGACCTCTCCCGAGTCGCCGAGCTCGCGGGGTTGGCAGTCGAAGACGTCGTTCACCTCCACGCAACTCCCGAGTATCGCGTGCATTGTCTAGGATTTTCGCCGGGATTTCCGTACTTAGGCGGACTCGACTCGCGCTTGCACACGGCAAGACTCCCGTCACCTCGACCGCGAGTGCCAGCGGGAAGCGTCGCGATTGGGGGCGAACACACGGGTATTTACAGTATTCCCAGTCCGGGAGGGTGGAACTTGATTGGCTCAACTACGGAGAGCCTGTTCGATGCGGGCGCCCCAGACGTGGACACAATGTTTCGACTGCGAGCCGGTGACCGAGTGCGATTCACCGCCACTTCGTCGGAGAGCGCGGCATCGTGGTCCGAAGCGAAGGCACCCGGTCCGTTGGGATTGCCCTCAATGCCAGACCCCGGTGGCGTACTTGAGATTGTCGCGACCGGATTGGGACTAACGCTTCAGGATCAGGGGCGACCAGGCTTCGGGCGATTTGGCGTGCCGGTTGGGGGAGCCATGGATCCCGTGGCCGCCGCTTGGGCCAACCGATTGCTCGACAATCCGCTCGACGCTCCGGTCTTGGAGTTGTGCCTGCAAGGCCAGCGCCTTGGTGTACGTAACGATGGTTGGGTCGCTATCACGGGGAATGAAGGTGCACTTTCAGCGACCCGACCCAAGTGGTCGGCCTTTCGTGTTCGAGCGGGAGAAACGCTGGAGTTTCCTCCGGGGGCACACGGGGTCTGGAGTTATCTCGCTGTCCCTGGTGGTTTCGCGGCGGACCGCTTCCTGGGAAGTGCCAGCTCCAACCCGCGCGCCGGAATTGGAACCTCCTTGGTCACGGGCTCGACACTCGGCGTGGCCATTCACGCGCCATTCGTTCCACCCACGTCCACCGCGACTCGTCGGGTCCCGTGGACCGAAATTCCCGGGTTCAATCGGGACACGCCACTGCGGGTGTGGCCGGGACCCCAGTGGGACACCTTCACTGAGGCCACTCGCGAGCAATTCTTTTCAGCGACGTGGACCGTGAGCAGCCAATGTGATCGCGTGGGATATCGGATCCTGGGCCCACCGCTGCTGGCGGAATCCGCGCAAATCATTTCCGAGCCCGTATTACCCGGCACAATTCAAATCCCGGCCGGCGGCCAGCCGATTGTGACGATGCCAGACGGACCCACGCTAGGTGGGTATCCGAAATTGGGCTGGGTGGACCCGAGCGATTTACCTAGCCTGGCTCAGTGTCGTCCGGGGCAAACCGTGCGGTTCAGCCTCGTTCAGTGATACACCACCCGGAATCCGCCATGAGAATGTCCCGTCGAGAGTTTCTGATCGCGACGTCCGCCACTGCGGCGATTGCGCAGGTTCGGGCAGACGCGGCTCCATTGCGGGCGGCGGTGATTGGCCACTCGGGGCGGGGCGATTACGGGCATGGATTGGCTGAGATTTTCTCGGGTCGTTCGGGCATTGAATTGGTTGGGTTGGCCGATCCGGTCGAAGAAGGTCGCCTAAGGATGGCCAAATCCATTGGCGCACCGCGATCCTATCAAGACTGGCGAGAGCTCCTCGACAAAGAACGGCCCGAGCTGGTCTCCATCTCAATGCGACACGCAGATCAGCACGCGGAGATCGCGCTGGGTTGTCTGCGCGCCGGAGCCCATGTGTACGTGGAAAAGCCTTTCGTGCTGTCACCTGACGAAGCGGATGCGGTTCTGGCCGAGGCTGACGGCCGGGGATTGAGAGTCGCCGTGGCACACACCATGCGAATGAGTCCGGCGGTCCGCCAATTGCGGGAAGCGCTGAACCGAGGAGTGATCGGGGAATTGCGGGAGATGCAGGCGTTCGGGAAGCAGGATGCCCGAGCCGGGGGAGAAGATCTGATGGTCTTGGGCAC
>DLVS01000855.1 GCA_003445095.1 Verrucomicrobiales bacterium | reverse complement strand
GCCGTCAACCCGCAGTCGATAGCTGAGTCGCATGAACCGGCAGAAGATTGACCCGAGGATACGGCGCAGAGACCGGAGCGCGGCTGGCCTTGGGTAAACGGAGTTGTCTGCCGGTACGCATGCTCGATTGCGAGCTCGCACCTGCGTTGCGGAAGGCGGGCGAACAATGTTCATGAGAACTTCGAATTGGATCACGCAGTCAGCGGCCCCCCCAGCGCGGCGAGAATCTGATGCACCAAAAGAACCATGACGGGAAACAGCAGGACGACCACGCACCACCCGACCCGCCGGCCGCGTGACCAGTCCGTTCCAAGCCACAACCCCGGTCCGATCAGCAAAACCGGGATCAGGCAACTTCCCAGAAATCGTCCCCATTCGCTAAAACTTCCGCCGAGCGATTGGGTGGCGTACGCCGGTCGCAGGGCGTGGAGAGCGATTTTATAGGATAGAGCACAGGCGTGATATGCCACGACGGCCAGGGCAAAGAATCCCAAAAGCAGGAGAGCCGTCCCGGCCGCCTTTCGGCCGGAATTGCTCGAACCGCCAACGACTCGGGTAACACCGAGAGCGAGCAAGGTCAGCGCGATTGGCGCCGGCCACACGGCTAGGAAAAAGCCCATGACGAAATGAGTCAGAGCGAGCGTGATCGCGAGAAACGCGAGCCCCCACGCCAGCATGCCCTCACCGGGTTGAAGTTTCTTCCAAGGAAGAACCCGCCACGATTTAACCCAAATGCTATTATTAGACGCCGATTCGACACCCGGCGAGTCGCCGCTCGGAGGATTTGGCTCGGGTTGGGCGCGAAGTTGCTTCCAAGCCAAGGTCCCGCCGATCAATGCCCCGATCGCGCCCCAAGGTGTGGTGAACGCGTCTTTCAGCCCAAGGATCAACGCCCGCACCAGCCCACTCCAATCTCCTGAGGACGCGGCGAATAGAAGATTGAGAAAACGGGGAAAGAGCGTCAGCCCGACTGCGCCCAAAAGAGCGCCCAGGAAGATCCCAGGTAGGAGCGGGAACGTTCTAACCTTTGGCTCATGCTGAATCATCGCTCGAAATCGGTAAGACGGATATATCCGTGGAGGTGTTTGAAGGGGGCTTGGTGGCCAGGAGACTTTTCGTCCATGGTGACGATCTACTACGTGGAGCCGTTCATGGCAGTACTACAAGATTACTGAGGTCCGGTTACAGGCGGACACGCAGACGCTTTCGAGCACCCTCATTTCCCACGCGATGGTGACGGGTTGGAATGTAAAGAGTTTGCTTTACCTAAAGAGCGAGACCAACAGCCAAAGCAGGAAGCTGAAAAAGGCCAGACTCATCAGCCTGCTGAGCGTGAGCGCCAGCCGGACGGTTGCCCGATCAGTCTCGGGTCGGCGACCGGATCCGATCTGCCGCAACGAATGTCGCGCCGCTTGGGACACCATTGGTCCGCCGATCAGCCAGAAGAATGTAGTGAGCGGCAGAACGATGAACATGAGCAGCAGTCCGGCCCCCTCGCCCCTTAACCATCCGGCCAGCAGAGAGCCCAACCACACGACGCTGACGGCCGCCCAGGCCACCACGCTGAGGGCCATCACCCAGACCGGTTTGGAACAGAACTTGGGCAAGCCGAAGTCATCTTTATCCGGGTTTCGCATCCGGACGATCTGTAATCCGAACACCAGGCCCACCAATATTCCGATGACGGCAGAGCTCCAATTGCGGAACCACGCGAAAGCGCCGCCAGCGCCCACGAGCGTGGCGATCCCCACGATCACCCGGCGGGAAACTTTCGAGGTTTGGGCCTCGGAACCAGGTGGTAAATCCACTGCAAAGAGCTGCCTTTTCCCAACCGCAGTCTCCGGATCCGACTCCGGCGGAATGTCATTTTTCATGGCTTTGAACCAACGGTACTTTCCAATGAGGGATGGCGTGTTCCGCTCCATCTTCCTAGAAAATCATCCGCATCGTTTTAATCGGAACGACACCGGAAGTGACAAAGCTGTGAGACTCATCTTTGTCGGTCCGCGAGTCGGTAGCTTTGGTCTGACCTTCATCGCTCATCGCGCTTGGAGACTAGAAAGCGGGCCGTTGAGCACCGTCGCCGTCCCCGAGTTATCAACCACCACGAGGCGACTGCCATCAGGGCTAAAAACCGCCCAGCACGTCTGGCGGCCAAATTGCCAGCTTCCCACTTCACGGCCGGTCGCTAGATTCCAGACTCTCACTGACCCATCATCGCTGCAGGTCGCCAACGTCTTCCCGTCCGTGTTAAACACGATGTCGAGCACTCCTCGTTTGTGACCCTTCAATGTCCACAGTTCGCGTCGCTCCGCCACGTTCCAGACCTTCGCTGTTCCGTCGATGCTCGCGGTGGCTAACAATGTGCCATCGGAGGACAGGCCCACGCCAAATACTTGATCCTTGTGTCCGCCAAATTCGGCTTCCCGCTCCAGCGTCTGGGCATTCCAAATACGGGCGACCCGATCCTCCCCGCAGGTGGCAAAACGCCGTCCATCCGGGAAAAACACCACAGCCCAGAGGGCGCGGTGATGGGCCTGCGCGCGCGTGGCCTTCTCACCCGTCGCCACATTCCATAGGGTAATTGTACTCGTGTCGTCTCCTTCGCGGCTCGCACCGACCAGGAACTGCCCATCGGGCGAAAGCGCAAAGCCGCGGTAGTAGTGAGCAACATTGGCGAGCGTCACCACCGACTCCGGTGCGCGCCGGGCGAGATCCCAAACCTTCAGCGTCACGGTATCGTCCAGAGTGATTAACTTGGCCGAGTCGGCGGAGAAACGGATTGCGTGCGAGGCATTCGTCAGCACTCCAACTCGCCGCAGCCATTCAAGATCCCAAAGCTCAATCGTAGCGCCTTCTCCACCGATGGCCATCAGCCTTCCATCGGGAGAAAGGGTCGGGCCTTGCTGCCATTGATCGTGATCCACGTTGCGAATGGCGGTCGGCTGCGACGCAGTCCCTAAATCCCACAGACGAACGGTTTCATCGGCCCCTCCGGTCGCTAGCAACCTTCCGTCCGGAGCAAAGCAGACCGCCCGCACTTCACTGCCATGCCCGCGAAGAATGACCGGGTCGGAGGTCGCTTCCAACGACCAGAGGCGGATGAGTTGATCAGCATGGGCGGTCGCGGCGAATTGATTATCTCGCGAAAAGGCGACACTCCAGATGTCGGTTTTTTCCGGATGCCGAATCAACGTCCGAATCGGGCTCAACCGAACTCCATCCCAAAGCTGCGCGCGATTGTCTTCTTCGCCGGACGTCGTAATCAACCAGCGCCCATCGGGTGAACAGGCGAGACTGCGCAGCGGCCAGGGAAACTCGGCCGTGAGCGGCGGTCGGTCGGAAATGAGATCCCAACGCTGCAACAGATTATGGCGAACCCCGGTGAACAAAATGCCTCCCGCGGCTGGCAATGCCGTGCGACTGCCGGTCTCGGGGAATTCGCGGATGGTCTGATTGGCTTCGTAGTCCCACAACTCGACGGACCCGGGTTCGAAACCGTAACCCCAAACGCTCTGAACCAGACCGATCGCCAGTTGCGAGGTGTGGGGAACAAAATTCACGCGAGCCTCTTTGGCCGGACGACGGATGACGAGCGAGGGCTGACGGACGTCGTTCATTCGCCACAGCGACACTTCGGATTGCGTTCCGACGGCCAACAGATCGCCGTCGGGAGTCACCGCGACGGAGCGAACCTCGCCACCTCCGGGCACGAAGTTGGTGACGCGCTTCCGTTCTCGGACGTCCCACAGAAACACTTGACTGTCCCATCCTCCCGAGATCAGCCAACGGCCATCGGGTGAGAAGGCCACGCAATAAACTAAGTTGGAATGACCGGTGAAAGTGTGCGCTTGGCGGCCTTCGGTTTGATCCCAGTAGTACCGCCACTCGAAACCTCGCAAGTCGGGTTGGCCCGCCTCTGGGATATGATTTCGAAGGTAGTCGCGGGCCTGGCCGAGATTCCCTTCGGCCAACGCGTGCTGGGCCGCGACCATGTCGGCCGCGTACAAACGTTGACGCGTCTCTCGCTCGGCGCGCCGAGCCGCCTCTTCACTGGCGAGCGCGCGTGTTTCGTTCGCTTCGGCTCGGGTTCGTTGTTCGTGTTCTGCCTGGCGCGCCGTGATCGCGCGCGTCGCTTGCCAAATGCTCACGGCTGCGCCCACGAGAAGGATCACGACGACGGCTCCGCCGGCGGTGAGTACTAATCGGTTTCTCCGCCACGCTTTTTGCAGTAGATAACTCGCGCTGGGGGGACGCGCGACCACCGGTTCGTTCGCCAGATGCCGCCCGAGATCTGCCGCGAGTCCATTGGCCGTCTCGTAGCGCCGCGCTCGGTCCTTCTCCAAACACTTCATTACGATCCAGTCCAAGTCAGAGGCGAGGGGCGAGGGGCGAGGGACAAGTTTCCGTCCGGCGGAGGCCGAGTTCAGTTGCGTTAGCCGCGTGCTCGGGCGTACGGGCTCTTTCTCCCGGATCGTCTTACGCATGGCATCGATCCCTGAGGCCAGCAGTTCTTTGGTGTCGAACGGTGTCACTCCCGTTAGCAGTTCATACAACAACACGCCCAAGCTGTAGATGTCGCTGCGAGTATCGATGTCGAGACTGCTCAACTCGGCTTGCTCCGGACTTGTATAGGCCGGGGTGCCGAGAAAAGCGTGGAACTCAGTGAAATAGCTATTTTCGGTTAGCCGCTGGTCGGTGGCCTTGGCAATGCCGAAATCAATGACTTTGGGTACCGGCACTCCATCGTTGACGGCGACTATAATATTCGACGGTTTGATGTCGCGATGAATGATTCCCTTTTGATGTGCGTGCTGGATTGCCTGACATACCTGGATGAACAGCTTCAGACGCTCTGGGACCGAGAGTTGAGTCTGGTTGCAGTAATCGGTCATCTTAACGCCGCGGACCAACTCCATGACGAAGTAGGGTCGGCCTCCGATGATTTGAACTTTAGAATTTGAGATTTCGGATCCGGCGGAGCCGGTCGTGCCGCCATCGAAGACCTTGGCGATGTTCGGATGGTCCATCATCGCCAGGGCTTGTCGCTCCGCCTCGAAGCGGGCGACGACCGACTGAGTATCCATGCCCGCCTTGATGATCTTGAGCGCGACCTTGCGCATGACGGGCTCCCGTTGCTCCGCGAGATACACTGCACCCATCCCGCCTTCGCCGATCTTTTGCCGGAGCTTATACCGGCCGATCGTTGTTCCAGACAGGTCCGTCGAAGAGACCACGCTCACGACCGGATTTGGACTTGTCGCTTGGGAAGTGGCGGCGTCTTCAAGATTCCCGGGTGTGGTCAGCGGTGCTTCCAACGCCAACTTGAGCAGACAGTTGGCGCACATTCCCTCGACGGCCTGGCCGGGCAAGGCCACGCCGCAACTATGACATCGAGGAGTTTTGTCCATATTCGAAATCGCCGGGATCGGCACGTCGCGGTGTCTTACTACATAATCGGCCGAGCCTGGTTACAGGCGGTTCACCCACTCATGGCGGCCATGAGGCAGCGTAGTTCCTCGTCCACTTCGGCCGGCGTAGCTACGGTTTGGGCGATCTCGGCGCGGACCGCTTCGCGAAAACGTTGACGCAGCCGATGCACCGCCACTTTCACGGCGCCTTCACTCAAGTCCGCTGCGTGGCCCGCCTCACGATAAGCCTCAGCCGAGCCCTCGGTTAGCAGCAGACCCTTCAATTGGTCGAAAAGCGCCCGTTTGCCGGCGGCGGCATAATCCGCGCCCAAGCGGTTCATGGCGCGATCCAACAGGGTGACCGCCCAGCGTTTGTCATAGAGAGATTCCGATGGGAGCTCCGTCGCTGGCTCCTCTCGGTAGAGCCGCTCGGCCGCTTCTTCGTCCAGCGAGAAGACATTGCACCCGCCGCCTCGCTTCTGCGCCTGGCCGCGGATCCACTCATTAACCAAGAAATGCTGAAGCGACTTGAGCAGGAAGGAACGGAAGCGGCCCCGCTCCCGGTCAGCGAGTTGGAGATATTTTTTCCCCAAGAGCCGAGCGAAGAACTCCTGGGTTAGGTCCTGTGCGTCCTCGGAACTGTGGCCCTGGCGCCGCACGTAGGCGTAAAGCGGATACCAATAGGCGCGACACAAATTCTCCAACGCCACCGCGGCATGGGTCGTCTCTGCTTTTCCGGCCGCCAGCACTGCGCTCCAATGGGTGGTCTGGAACCCCTCGGCAGGCTCTCCGACCGGAACTTCACTGTTGGTATCAGTCCGCATGGACGATTCGGTTCG
Organism: Verrucomicrobiales bacterium; assembly: GCA_003445095.1. Classification (GTDB taxonomy): domain Bacteria; phylum Verrucomicrobiota; class Verrucomicrobiia; order Limisphaerales; family UBA9464; genus UBA9464. The sequence goes on along the minus strand of DLVS01000855.1, from coordinate 2,957 downwards.
TTAACGTGGGATCCGGTGAAACTTTGAAACCGGCGTCACGGGACATGTCGAAGTGAAACCGGATCCACCAGAAATGCCAGGCTTCTGTCGCCCAGCAATTCACTGGCGCCACCTCGGAATTGGGGTTCCCGAACCTACTGGATGGTCGATCCGGAGTGGCTGCGTGAACATCCGGCGGCTTCGGCCAATTCGGGGGACTCACCGAGCAATCGAATTGGTTCGGCAAATTTAGGCCGCCCAGTTGCCCGATGGGGATTTCTCCATCGCGGCGCTGTAACCGTGGCTCACAGATTATGTAGTAAGCCCGCAGATACCGGCGGACCGAATTATGAAGACCATTTTTTCCAATACTACTCGCCGCCTCAGCGTCGTTGCACGCCGAGGATTTCACCCTTGACTCGTTCGCTCTGGCAGGCGGTGGTGACCTCCACATCTCCGGTAGGATGAGCATCAAAGAGTACGTCACTGACCCAGAAAGTTGGGAGATACAAAGTAGCGGTAGAGACCTCTGGCTTACGCCCGTTGAGTCGCCGGGCGGTGCCGTCCTCGACTCCAACGGCCGATGGACAGCCCTTTCCGACCTTCGATTGAAAAAGAATATCTCTGAACTCGATTCAGTGCTGGACCGAGTGAACCAACTGCGGCCCGTCACCTACCGTTTCACCAACCAACTCGACTGGGCTCCCTTGAATCTCGGGTTTATCGCCCAGGAAGTGGAACCACTGTTTCCGGAAGTCGTCAGCGAGATCGGTGGGTTCAAAGGCATAGCCTATTCCTCGCTCGTTCCCGTCGCTCTCGCCGCGATTCAGGAACTCGACTCAAACACGAAGGCCCTCGCCGAATCTCTCACCCGGGAGAACCGGGCGCTCAAACTGCGGCTCGAACTTGTCGAAGCGCGCTTAAACGCCATCGAGCAACGTCGCTCCGCTGCGGGCACGATGGGGCAGGTACTTCATGCGGATTGAACGTTCCGAAAACTGGCCGACGACCAATCCCCCCGCCAGGCATTATTGGCTACCGTTCGGGTACCGTGACCGTAATCACGTTAGACACGCCCGTGCCCCGTGGTCCGCCCGGCGTCGGCAGAACGGCATAAACCCGGTAGCGATAGGTCTTCCCGCCTTGTACCTGACGATCCATCGCCGTCGTCACGTGCGGCCCTTCCAGTCCGAGCGCGTTCACAAAGTCCGTGCAGTCGACGCCACTGCACCTCTGCACGACATGTGCCACCTCGCCCTCGGCGTGGTCCACCCACTGCAGTTCCACCCCCTCTGCAGTAACCTTGGCGGCGCGGAGGTCGGTGGGCGCATCCGCGGACGGCGGGCCCGGCATTGGCCCTTGGGGTTGGGGTTGTGGGGCCATCGGCTTGGGTACGGGTCGGTTTCCAGGTGCGTCCAGTTGCACCCGGGCCAGCGCATAACGGTCGCGGATGAATTTCTCCATCGACATGAAAATGTCCTCAATTCCCCGGTCCGTAGGCACGGTGGCTCGGCGCGAGGGAAATGGGTCCTCCTCCAATGCCAAGCGGATCTGCGCGTGCAGCTTATGCAACTTGGGGATGAGAATTTCCGGACGGAACCAGGTCTCGAGGATGGTACGTGCGTGTTGCCGATAACGCTGAAGCAGGACTGGATCCGAAATCAGCCGTTCCATTAATGGGCGATCAGGGACCGGGGCCGGCCACGCGGCATTCCAGCCCTCCAGCACGGGCACGCGACCAAAAGCGTTGTCGGCAAAGCCCACATCCAAATCCCACGGAATGTAAGTCCACCGGTGATCGGCCGGATTCTGGTACAGGTAATAATTGTGTGGTCCCCAACCCGTGTATTGATCGAACGCGCCTGCCAAGAGCAGGACGGCCGTCGTCTTCAGGAAGGCGTCGACGTCCAGCGCTCGGGATAATTCCGTCCCGTCGCCGGTGGATGGGTCGATAGCGCGAATGAACTCCAACAAGGCGGCAAACGCCTCGACTTCATTACCCGCATGCAATTCGAAAGCTTTTCGATAGAGTGCCACATCACTGCCGAGATAGTGCAGCTCAGCGCCTGGGCCACCTTCGTCAACCTTAAAAAGAGCGCCGCCGCTTGAATCGAAATTGCGTTCAAGGAACGTTCGATCGATCCGCTCCACGTTGACATACACGCCAGCGGGCTTCCCGTTCAGGTACACTCGGGCGTAGTTGCAGCGAGAAGCTTTCACGCCCACTCCTCGGAGAACATCGGTGATCAGCCGTTCGCTGAACAAACCGCCGAACTGAATCCCGTTGTCCAAGGCTACGTGCTGCAACCCGAGAAATCGTTGACCGGTTTGGTACTCTGAAAACGTGATCAGAAACGACCGTTTGTGCGGCGAATTCGGGTCGGATGAACTGTTCCCTTTGTAGCGAATCCCCACGGACTGAAGCGTCTGGTCATTCCACTGGAACGTGCCCGGAACCGAAATCCTCCGGGGCAACGCGCGCTGTAACCGATCAAGGTTCTCCGGGGAAATCTCCAGGCGAATGGTCTGTAGGCTCTCTGAGGCATAGAACTTGTCGGTGGGATCGGCCGAGGGAACAGCCGAGGCAAACGGCCCGCAAACGACGCACCCGAACAACAACAGCGTTATGCACCGGAGGAGGCAGCACCTCGCCAGCGACGGGCGAGCCTGGAGCCCGTTTGTGTTAACCACCCCGGGCAGGGATCGAAACACCGGTGAAAACATCACCTCGTGAGGCTCCGGTTCGCGAGGGCAGACGTCAATTCACGCCAGGGATTTTATGATGAGATAATGGATAAGCCCAATTTGTTGTGGGGTGATTCTAGACTGGGAGTATCCCCACCAAACTTCGCAGAACCAGGGGTGTATCAAAGTGGATCCTGAGGACTGTGGGAGCGGTGGGAGTCGAGTTTTTGGCCCGCGCGAAGCGCGGGGTCTCCCCGGGTAGGAACGCCGCTACCGCGCGTCCCCATCTAAAT
>DLVS01000412.1:3577-13413 GCA_003445095.1 Verrucomicrobiales bacterium | reverse complement strand
GCTCTTCCGATCTAAAGAGCCGAAGGCCCTTTTCCTCGGATTTCCGTCTGGTTCGCGCCAATGGACAGAGTGTTCGGAGTAGGAACGACCGCGAATACGTCGGTTACGGGAGTAGATCGTCACTGAGACCGAACCGGCTCGAACGAGAAGTGGTTTCGTTCTGGCGCTCACGGGTGACTTTTTCGGAAATCCTTCGGAAAAAGTCAACCAAACATCGAAAACCCCTTTAAAAGTTGGCTCCAGAGGTAGGACTCGAACCTACAACCCCACGGTTAACAGCCGCGTGCTCTACCATTGAGCTACTCTGGAACTTTGTAGCGGGCGCGGAACGTAGCGACGCATTTTCCACACCGTCAAAAGCTTTTTGTCGAAAGTTTGCTCCTCCCCTGCTCCGACCTCCCCTCGCGGCGGTCGACTCCTCGTCACGACGCTCGTGCCTGAAAACAATGCGGAGATTCTTCAGGTGGCGGCACGGACGGCGTGGACACTTGGCGGCTGCTCACTCTAAAATCGTCATTCCACCCTGCAATCAATCCCCCGACGCTGCTCTGCGCCCAAACATTCTGCTAAAACATTTGCGGGTGGCGTCTCTGTTACTGACTAGTGACAGATGGTCGATGCCACCGCGCGCTCATTGTCGAAGGACCTAGGTGCGCGCAAGATCCGCCGCGGAATCGCCCTACATTGCTGGCGGCCTGCGTTGATGGATTCGAGCGCCAAGGACTCAACTACTGCCAATCCGTTCCATGAACATCACAAACACTGCTCCTGATCTTACTCAACGCCCCCCGCGCAGCCCGCGCGTCCGGCTGGGTGGATACGTTCTCTTGCCGCGGATCCTCGACAAAGGCCGCGCTTCACTCGCTGGCAAGCTCGGCGAATACCGATATAGCGGCAAAGGCATCGACCGGCACTTTTTCGGCTTTGTAGGGCTTGACCATGAATCATTGACGCAGGAAATCGCGAAAGGCGGCGGCGACGGTGAACTGCTCGAGTGGATTCACGCCAACGCCAAGAATAAGCGCCAGCCGTGGGAAATCGCAGCTTGGAGCCAGTATCACCTAAGCCGCACCCCGGACAGCGACTACGAGACGCTCACCGAATTCGCGGATTCGGTAAGAAAATTCAGCGCGACGCGAGAGGACGTTACCACTTGGTTTGACCTTCTGGACCTCGACGATCACTGCACCTTCGGCGGCAAGGCCTGATGCTGCGGTCACTTCTGAGGCACACAATCCTCAACTCCCGAGTGCCGCGCCCAACTTTCCCGACGGGGCCGGTTTTTCACACTCCCGCGTTCAGTGCCGTGACGGGTACTAGCTTCGAGGCAGCGCCACCTGGCCGGTGCGAGTTAGGTCGATAATTCCAAAGCCCTTCATCAACATGATGAACTTCTCGATCTTCCCTTCACCCCCCGTGATTTCGATGGTCAGGTTGTCCGCTTGGACATCCACCACTTTGGCGCGGAAGAGCTCCGCCATTTGGGCAACTTCGGCCCGATTGTCGGAGCCGGTCGCAACTTTAACGAGGACGAGTTCGCGGTCGATGTAGTCGCCTTGGCGGTAGTCGATGACCTTCACAACATCGATCAGCTTGTCGAGTTGCTTGACGATTTGTTCCACCGTGGCGTTGTCACCTCGGGTCACGATTGTCATGCGGGACAGGGTGGCATCATGGGTGGGAGCAACATTCAGCGAATCGATGTTGTAGCCGCGGCCGGAAAACAAACCGGCGACGCGGGTGAGCACGCCGAATTTGTTTTCGACAAGAATCGAGATGGTGTGGCGCATAGTGGCTTAGGACTGGACTCTGGCTGCGTCGTTGTTGATTCAAACTAGCAATTGAAACTTGGTCAGTTGGCGGGGTACCGGCGGGTGCCGAGCCCCGAAAGCCAAAACCCGCGGCGAACCGCGGGCGACCTGGAAGCCGGTGCAAAAATCTCCAGGTCGCCGTCAGTCCGCGAGGACTACGACTACGACCAAGAGGCTCAGCGCCGGATTCATGAGAGCGGACGCTAAGGGGGAGTTTTCCCAATGGTCAACGGATTTTGCCAAGTCGCCCGATGGATCAGGCCCGACGGTTCGGGCGTATCGGAAGGAATTCGCGTCTTCATTTGGTTCATTTGGATCGTGCGGCTCCAAAAGATTGCGGGTCACCGTTGGTTGAACAACCTTCGCCGGCGTCCAGTCTTTACCGACGCATGACGACGGCTCCATTTGATATCACGCCCCGCACCCGAGTCATTTTTGGCAACGGAACACTGGTGCGACTGGGCGAGTTTGCGACGGAGCTCGGAGGCCGCCGAGCGTTGCTGGTCACAGACCGCGGCATTGTGGCGGCGGGCCACGTTGAACGCGCACGGGAGTCGCTCGTCAAAGCCGGCTTAGCCGTCACCGTTTTTGATCGAGTCCGGGAAAACCCTACCACGGCTGACATCGCTCAGTGCTTGGCGGTGGCGCGCGACGCCAACATCAACGTCATCGTCGGATTGGGTGGAGGCAGTTCGATGGATACTGCCAAGGGTACAAACTTCCTGCTCACCAATGGGGGTCAAATGCGGGATTATTGGGGGGTTGGCAAAGCACCTCGACCGATGCTCCCGCTGATTGCGGTTCCCACTACCGCCGGAACCGGCAGCGAATGTCAGTCAGCAGCGCTGATTGCCGATGAGGTGACGCATCAGAAAATGGCCTGCCTCGATCCGAAAGCCGCAGCGAAGATCGCGGTGCTTGACCCCGAACTTACTGTTTCTCAACCCGCTCGGGTGACCGCCGTCACGGGTACCGACGCCATTGCGCACGCCGTAGAGACAACCGTCACCACCAAACGGAATGCGGTGTCGCTGATGTATTCCCACGAGGCGTTCAAGCGGTTGGTTCATGCGTTTCCGCAAGTGCTGGTCGATCCGAGCGACTTAGAGGCCCGCGGGCAAATGCTGCTCGGGGCGGCGTTTGGCGGAACTGCGATCGAACACTCCATGTTGGGAGCGGCGCACGCCTGCGCCAATCCCCTGACGGCTCATTTCGACATCGTCCATGGGGCCGCGGTCGGATTGATGCTTCCGCACGTAGTTCGTTTCAACGCGGCCCGGGACGAAGCGACGAAACGCGCCTATGCGGAACTCGCGAGCGCCCCGGAAATCGCCTGCGTCAGCGACGGTTTAGACGCTGCCGTTGACGCCTTGGTAGCGCGGATTGAATCGTTGTTGAATCGGGCGGGAATTCCCCGGTCACTCCCTGAAGCCGGCGGGAACGCCAACCTCATTGGCGAGTTGGCAGCGGAGGCGGCTAAGCAATGGACGTCGAACTTCAATCCGCGACCCGCTTCCGTGGATGATTTTGCGGCCCTCTATCGCTCAGCGTGTGAATCGCGTGGGAGCGGCGATGGAAGTTCGGGCTGAGCGGGTCCGCCACAGCGGACATCAGGCCGCGAAACCGAAGTGTTCGAATCGCTCGAATCAACCTTCTCCGTCAGCAGCGAATGGACTTGGACGAGGCGGAGTCACGGGACTCGGCGCACCGTGAATACCTGGGAATCGGAAAGGGGGGGCAACATCCAACCGGATTCTGGAAATCGGCTCGGAACGTTCGTTAGCAACGTGAACGGTCCACCGATAGACCGAGCACCCCAGACTTCAAATTGCTGTCCGGCATTGCTCGGCCACGAAAGACGCAAGCGTTGACTATCCAGCGTGCCCAGGCTCACGGAAAAGTCCTCGTCCGGCCGAGTAGGATCGCGGCCCGCCATCTGTTCCGCCGCATTGTTCCAGCCGTCGCCGTCGGGATCGTCTCTTGGGTCGCCGTCGAGCGAACCGAACCACTGACTCTCCCAGTCGTCGTCGAGCCCGTCGTTGTCCGAATCGGCAGTGGGGCGGCCGTCGAGAATTAAAGTAACTTCCCCGACCTGGCCCGATTGCCCGCTGCGAGTATCAGTAAATTCAGCCTTCCAAACACCTCGACTGGTCTCGCCGAGGTGACCCGCCGAGGAAAAAGTCCACTCGTCCGGGACTGGCTCGTCAGCCGTGCCAGTGCGTAACAGCGAACTGCGCGTCCCTGCCGGCGAAATAAGATCCACGCGAAGCTCTTGGCCGCTCGGATGCGACCAAAGCACTTTGAGTCGCACATGTTGGACGACCAGCGCCTGGTCGATCGGAAATTCTAGCCCCAACGGACTCAACGTTCCCTCGGGTGTCTGATCGGGAATCACGCGGGGTCCCGCGAGAACGGAGCGAACTTCCTGGGGCAGCGGCTGCAGCCGCCAACCCAACGCCAATCGGAGCGCTACTCCAGCATCAGGAACTCCGAAGCCGACATTGGGACTAACTCGGAGCCCCGCGCCATTGGCTTGAATTTCCCCGTCCGTCAGATTCACGTGGCGCGCGGCCAATGCGATGATCTGTTGCACCTCGAACCAATGGAGCTCCGGTCGGGCAGAAACAATCAGGGCAGCCAGACCCGAAACTAACGGCGCGGCGGCCGAAGTGCCGACGAACAGCCGGGAACCCACCAAGTAATCAAACGAGGTCGGGTCGAGAGGATCCCTTACCGCGTTGAGACCATCGAATCCCGTGCGATCCGTCGTGATTAATCCGGGATAGCCGCCCCGATAATCCCCTCCGGGCGCCGCCACCAAAACACAAGATCCGGGCGTGCTGTAACTGGTCACGCGTCCATCGGTTCGGACCGCGGCGACCGCGATCTGGCGCGGATCATTCGCATAACCATCGAGATTGGCATCGCCAACGGGTGCGCCCACAAACGATTGGCGAGTATTGCCGGCCGATCGAACAATGACCACTCCACGGCCAGCGCGGCCTTCGGTCACCGCTTTTTCCACCGCGAGGTTCTCAAGCAAACTGACCTGAACGAAAGAGGTATCGGCATTACCCCAGGAATGATTTTGAACACCCACGGCTTGGTTGGCAGTTCCGAACATCGCAGCAAATCCTGCATCATCCGGCTCGTTGGTGTCGGTCTGGTCAAAGATGACCCAACTGGCCAACTTAGCCTTCGGCGCCACTCCGCTGAGTCCGAGGTGATTGTCGCCCACCGCCGCAATCAACCCCGCAACCGCGGTACCGTGGAATAAGGTTCGGTCGGCTGGGTCGCCGCCTGGAGTGTCGGTCAGGAAATTGTAGTTCGGCCCCGCGAAATTGGCGGCCAAATCTGGGTGCGTGCCTTCGATCCCATCATCGCCCACCCCGACGATAACCCCTTCGCCGTGGGCATAACACCATGCCTCGCGTAGATTCAAATCCGCCGCGACCGGCAAAAACGACGAGTCTGGGTCGTCAGTTGAGAGCGAGTACTGTCTTAAGAAATACGGGTCATTGGGAGACGGAGCCAAAGAGAAGTGAGGTCGAACGCGACGCCGAGTTGTCGGTGCGGCCGATTCGATTCCGGGAGTTTGCGACAGAAGCTCCGCGGCCCTGATCGCCTCCTGCGGGCTAGCGGCGCCGAGCACCCAAGTTCGTTCGTCCGCTCGCCGCTGGATTCGCAGTCCCGGCACGAGGCGCCGAAACAACGGAGGAATGTTGGACCCGCATTGCACCACCACGCGTCGTCCGAATTCGACCTGGCGTCCGGTGTCGACTCGACGGGCCGGAAACCAGCGTGGCGCGACCCGGAGTGCGGCGGGAGCGTTGGTTTCCAACTGATAGGTCACCCACCGGGGCGAACGGAATTCGACGCGCTCTGCCTGGGCGACGGCCGTCAGCAGTCCCACCACGGCTATCAGCAGCAGTCGCGCGCGATCATTCACCAGCGAAAACAAAGCAGGTCCGCGACCGATTGCCACGAACCTTTGCAGTCTCGGTTTGGTTTCGCATGGTTGGCCCGTGCACCTGGCGCAACTTCGACTTCGCGACTTCCGCAATTACGCCCGCCTGGACGCCACATTCTCACCCGGCTTCCACCTGCTTCTGGGCGCCAATGCTCAAGGAAAGACCAACCTGCTCGAGGCGATCTACCTCCTGGCGACTCTGCGATCGTTCCGCGGCGCCGGTGGGGCTCAGTTAGTTCGCGAACAGGCAAAAGGCTACTTTGTGGGCGCCACCGTCGAAGGCCAGGGGCGCTCGTCGATCAAGATCTATTGGTCGGCCCGAGAGCGAAGCCTGTCCCTCAACGGAACGCCGGTTAAGCGCCTCAGCGATTACTTAGGGACTCTGCGCGCCGTCGTTTTCTGTACTGACGATGTCCAGCTCGTGAAGGGAACGTCGCGAGGCCGGCGGCGATTTCTCGACCTGCTGCTGACCCAAAGCCGCCCCAACTATCTCACGCTGCTGCTGCGCTACACTCGCGCCCTGAAAGCCCGCAATGCCTTGCTCAAGCGACCTCAATTGGACGAGGAACAATTGGCCGGCTTCTCCACGGAATTGATCCGCGTCGGACAAGAACTCATCGCGGCACGTTTAGAGCTCATGCCCCGAATCGCGCCGCTGGCCCAGCAGGCATTCCAGCGAGTATCGGCCGGTGTCGATGAGCTGTCTCTGGATTATCTGCCAACGATCCGAGGCGATTTCGGCGTTGCTCTGGCAGCGAGCCGAACCCGGGAACGCACTTATAGAACCACTCTAGTCGGGCCGCATCGCGATGACGTTTCGTTCACCGTGAATGGCCGGCCGGCCGGACCGTTCACGAGTGAAGGACAGAAGCGCACCTTGGCCATCGCGCTCAAAATGGCCCAGGCCGAATTCCTGAGCGGCGTGCATGGTTCGCCGCCGCTGTTATTGATTGATGACGTCATGGGCGAACTCGATTCCTCGCGCCGGGCCGGCTTTCTGCCACTACTCAACGAAGCGCATCAGGCCGGGGGCCAAGTGTTCATGACCTGCACCGCTGAGAACTGGCCGAAGGATCTCGGACGAGAATTAGTCCGCTGGGAAGTAACTAAGGGCGACCTGCAATCGATCCCGAACACGCTCCCCGGGTGAAGGCTTTTGATGGTTCGTCATCCGTGTTCATCGGATTTTGTCCGTGGTTCCGATCCTTCGACCCTGCTTCCCAGGGCTTCCGCCCAGACGCCGCAGACCACGCCAGAGGTGCGGCGTCTCTCCACTTCCCGTGGAATCCGCGCAGTCAGAATTGGGCCTCTTTGTCCTTAAACAGCAGGTTAAACGTGGTTAACGAGCCGTAACAGCGGGTAACATATTGTTGCCAATCGAACTTCTCGGCGCTGGTCAGCGTTTCGCTCGCGTTAATCTTTTGTTCCAAAACACGGAGGTTATTCCGGACCATCACGATCTTGTGGAAGAAGACTTCCAGTTCGATCTCCTTACTCGCCAAACCTGGATCGTGCGGATGCAAGACCAGGCGTCCGCCCCGCCAACGCGGCGCCAATTCTCCGACATTCGACTCGGGCTTTTCGAGTCCCAGCCGATCCGCGACCGCCGCCACCGTTTGCTCGATCAATTGACTCAGCGGCAAACTCAGCGCGGTAAGGTTGGCGTGAGATTCGGCCGGCACGAGATGACTGGCCTCGGGATCGACCGGACGCCGTGAATCGTTAAACAGGATTTCCGCAGCGTGCTCGCTGATCGCCTTAACCGTGCCCAGTCCATACTGCGGGTGCGTCACCGCCATGCCCAAGTGAAGTTCCGACAGCTTCATTGTGATTAGCCAACCATGTCTTCCAGTGCGACAACATCAAAAACTGGCCGTGCGAGTCGGTTAGGCACCGATTCGACAGGACTGAACGGACCATCAGTGACCGCTCCTTCCCGCCCGATTATGGGAAGTCCGAGGTCAGACTGCGGACTGCCCGGTAGAGCGTGTCGGAGCCGGCTGCGGTATTGGTCACCGCCAATGAAGAGTCAACCGCCAGAACTGGCACACCGGTAACATCGGTAAAAGGCTGATTTAGGTTCGGGGCAGTTTGCATTTTATAGTACATACCTCGAATGGTGTTATGGCGCAGACTGTCTCGCCCGGGCCCAAGTTGCTCAAAAGCAAGGTTGATGGGAGACTGGATGATTGAGCCGTCAAAATACTTACGCGCCGTTTCCCAGGTGCCCTTTCCGGTCATCTCCCCCACTCGACGCCCGCCATAGTTGTCCGCGGGAGGATGAATCCCGCCGTAGATTCGGGAGAGTCCGGCGCCGTCGGCGGCGTCGTAATAGGTGGCATAACGGAGGTTCACCGGTTCCGAGGGGCCTTTCTCATTGATAAGATTGGTGATCGTATAGGTGCCAAGGCCGCCCGGGAAAAACTTGGAGCCGGTAATCGCAGCGAGGACTTCGGCGGCGGAACGGCTAAACGTGCTGTGTCCGGAGATATATCCGGGAAATGCCGGCGTCACGAAATTGGTTCGTTGATACGTCATCCAGGAGTCCGCATGCACGAAGCGAACGCCATTGGCCTGTGTCCGCTGAGGCGTTTCACCAGGCCAACACAACACCGCGACCTTGCCTGGAGTTAAGCCCGCATGGCGCCCACCCTGGGCCGCGGTACTCGCCGTTACCAATTCGATCAGGTTCGGAATTAGCGGGAGTCCATTGACGTTATACGACTGAAGACCGGGACTGCTTGATTGCCCAAGCCCACCCAGGTAGCGGACAGCGCTGAGGGGACGCCAGGCATCATAGTAGCGCTTGACGGCCCAGCACGCGCAGCCGGCCTCATGAACCGCCGCGTTTACCGCAAAATAGATTTTAACGTCCCATTCCAAGTCGTCGACCACCGGACCGGTGCCGCCGATCCTTTTTTCAGTCAGCCGATCGGAGACATCATTGGCGACCACGTTCCAATGCCCCGGAGGCGTTTCTGAGTTCGGGCCGTCGGCCCAGAACTCGGAGAGCGCCCGAGCATAGTCGCCCCGCTTGACTACGTTCGGGGCGTACGGAAGGCCGGTAACCGGGTTAACCGAATGCCCCGTTCCGTTATAGATGTCGAGGCTGCCGTCTCCATAGTGGCCACCGAATTCAAGATCGTTATTTCCATAAACCGCGGGAGAAATGTCGATAGTAACTCCGTCATCCGAAGTTAATTGGCTGCTCGCCGTGATGACGGCCACGACTTCTCTCACAAATTGGTCGTGGGTCGCCCCACCGTAGAACGGAGGAGGTCCGGGATCGATCCAGGGCAGAGTCGGATCAATGCGCGCCAGTTCGTAAGGTCGCACCCGAAGCCATTGGGCCCCAAGATAGGGCTGAATAGGGCCCTGAGGAAACCCGTTTTGATCCACGGCATTGACGATCTGCAGCCGTTGCCATCGATTAATGTCAACGACGGTGTTGCCATTCCCATCGTTGATTCCAGGCAAAGTCACGGCTAACGGTGGATTGAGGAAGACATAGCCCCCCTCGCTGACTGGATAATCCGGGTAAGCGATGGGCGGGTCCTTGATTGGGTAGGGAGTCCCATTGGCCCCCCGCGAACCATCATTACTGAACCACTGCGAAACGACATCATAGATGGTGTTCCCGACACCAGCCGGAGTGGAAGTATCACGCGTGTTATTGTTAATATCATACCCCAAGGACGTCATCAGCGCATCATCGGCGGCAAGCGTGTTCGCAGCGGTTCGAGAAAACGCGTGGCGCTCCTTCATCATTCGAAAAACGGCATAACTGATGGCTTCGCGCCGGGCGGCTTCGACGTCAGATGCGGTATGTTTGGTGTGGTAAATATATCCGACCGACGAATTGGTGTCATAGCCCGACCACGCGTCATACATGCACACGGAAAAGCTGAAGAGATTTCGCGCTTGCCCGGGCGGATGCGGTGTGTCGGCTCGTATGGCCGCGAGGGCTCGTTCATCCCAAATACGCGCGATGCTCTGGGGATCCGCGGCTGGGACAGCGAAACAAGCCGCGAAAAGTATCACCAAGTGAGCCCAAC
>DLVS01000412.1:0-3325 GCA_003445095.1 Verrucomicrobiales bacterium | reverse complement strand
TTCCGCAACTGACGGTGACAATTGGTGGGGAGCATATGCCAATCTTCTCAACGACGAGCGGCTGTTCACCGCTTTCTGAACCCAGCCGCGACGAGAGTCGAAAGCCCCAAAATTGACTACCTCGCGCTGCTACCTACCGTTCGGTAGGTATGCAGGATAAGCCAGTTGACGCGCGACAGGCAGTGCTCAATTCCGCCATCGAAGCATTTGCCCGCCGAGGTTATGCCGGCACTTCGGTCACCGACATCCTCGAAGCCACTGGACTATCCAAGCCGACGCTCTACTACCACTTCGAGAACAAGGCCGGACTTTTCCGGGCTATTCTCGACTTCGCCTTCGACGAGCCTTATCGACTAATGGTTGACGCCGCGGCGGCCGGACTCAGCACTGAGCAGAAGCTGATCGGAATCGCCACCGTTCTTTTTGAGTTCTGCGGGACACATCAACACCTCACCCGACTCGCGCTGGCGGCGGTGTTCGCTGCGGCCGAGGAGATTCCACCGGACAGCATCAACCCGAAAAAGCGCCGGAGAAACTTCGAGTTCGTCATGGGAATCATTAGCGACGGCCAGAAGCGCGGAGAATTGGATTCCAGCTTGGACACGGCCGAGCTGACCCACGGAATTTACGGCAGCATCAGCCACCAGATTCGAATGCACTTAATCGCTCCGACCGGGCGACTGGATGGCGAATTGGCGCAGCGTGTGGTGGCCTTATTTCTCAATGGCGCCCGGCGACGAAGGTAAGCGAATGAGCCGCCGAATACGTCTGGAGCGCATCTGAGGCAGGTCTTGCAAAGACGGGCCAAGCGTTGCGAAGAGCCGCCTTTCCCTTGGCATTAGGATCGCGGCTTCTACGTCCGGATTTTCGCCGATCCCTTCAAGGGAGGTGATGCGCGTGAAGAAGGCGCGCTCGGCATCACAGGAACCACTCCGCCTCCAATAACAAACGGAGCCATTCGCGGTGTTCGTGTTCCAGGAAATGCTCGACGTGGGCAATGTGGTGCATCGTGGCAGGGAGATTTTCGCAATCGCGATGTAACTGCGCGGACAGCGCCTTCAGCGCGCGTTGCTTGGCTTCGAACAGGCTGGCGCTGTGCACCAGTTCGAATGCGCCAATCCAGACTCGCCTCGACAGGTTTACCACTGGCAACAACGCCGCGGCCGCGAGGCCCCACACGCCCACAAAATGCCATACTTCGTGGACCGCACCCGCCGTAGCCGCGGCCCGCCAGTCAGCGAAGAGATGCACGAGCACGGCCAAGCTGGCGCCGAAAAAGAACCACACCCCCCAGTGGTGCAGCGGCCCAACCTGCTTGCGGAGTTTGCCTGCCTGCGTCTCGAAATATCGCGCCTGATACTCCACGCGCTTCCATTGATAATACGTCGCGCCCGCCCGCAGGATGTCTGGTGCGACCGAAGGTTCGACCGGCGGCACCGGTTCAACGGGTTCAGCTTCTCCGCTTTTGGCCCAGTCCTTAACCTCCTCAAACTGCTTACTCGGATCGAGCTTCCGAATCTTCACAACGTCGGCGACCCGCGCTTCAACCCAGGATTTCCACTCCTGAACCTGCCCGGCCCAGAGATCCGCCTGACCGAGGGCCAGGAATTTGATCATGCGAAGCCGCTCGGCGACATGACGATGGACGAACCAGCGCTTGTCATGCTTGACATAGAGGCCGAAGCAAACGGCCACCAAACCCGCCAAGGCGGCAATGCCTTCGAGTACCGCCGCGAAACCCGCCCACTGCGGAATCGTGCGCGCAACCGCCTGCTGGATGATCGCCAGCATCACGGCCAGCGCGCCACTCACGATAGAACAACGGGCCAGCCATCGATGAACGCGCTGGTGCGCGCTAGCGTCGGCGTCCGCTTTGGCATACTCGCCCTGCACCCCACTCTCGAGAAACTCCAAGGCCTGGCCAAACGGCCCAACCTTAGCCAGGTGTGCACGCTCGGGCCCGTCATCCATGTCGAACGTGTAGGCGCGCCCGGGCAGGATGACCTGGTCACGGAGATGTTGTTCGAACGGACTAGCCGCCGGGCCTGGCGGAGGTGCATTGCTCATAAAGAAAAACCTACCATCAGCATTGAAACGAGACGCCGTGTATTCTTTGGAAGCGATTATGACGGGTCACCCTGCCAAGGAAGCGCTCAATTCGAATTCGGTGAGTCGCCGAAGCTGCCCATAATCCAGTCCGCTACTTCAAATCCTCTCCGCCCAGGCTGCCGACGGTCCAGTCGAGGTTGTAGATCAGTTTCGTGCCTTCCTTGAACGGAGCATTGAGGCGTTCGTACAACGCGAACTCAGCATGCCCATCCACGAAGAGAAGCATCATTCCCTTAGGTCCGTGGCCCGAGCTGGCGGTGCCCTTGACAATGTCATTCCACTTTCCTTTGGTGCTGGCAAAGCACGGCGAGATCGCCTTTTTCGTCGGATACTTCACTTCCGGTACGCGGCGAACTTGGAGGGCCCGCGAATCGTCGGTGTGATAAAACTGATTGTAGTAATAGTACGAGCAGGGGAAGAGCAGTTCGTTGGTGCGAATGGGAAATGAATTGGCGATGGCCCACTCGATGTTAAACCCACGCCCCTTGTCCGCCGGACACAAATAGAAGGACCGATTGTTCGTGCTGATGTATGGATTCATCAGTTTGAGAACGTCGACGAAACCCATTTGCGGCCAGTCGCGCCCGGAAAAAGGGAATTGGTCGCGGGAGTCGCCGGTGTACATCGCGTACGTGATGCCGATTTGTCTGAGGTTGGAGAGGCAACGCGCCTGGTGAGCCTTCGCTTTGGCCTTGGCCAACGCCGGCAGGAGCATTCCCGCCAAGATCGCAATGATGGCGATCACCACGAGCAACTCGATCAGCGTAAAGGCGGCCCGCGAACGGCCGGTCGCCCGGCGAATGGAACATGCCAGTGCCATGAACTGAAGTTAACTCCCGGGCCTGCCGCTGGCGAGTATCGAACTGCTCCAATTGGTTGGATTTGGACCGATCAGTGTCGCGAGACCGAGAGGAAGGCGGAACCCGACTCTCACCGGTGGACCGGCAATGTGGGCTTTGCTCCACGGTTTCACACCGTTCGTTGGAATACCGACTTCCAAGGCACGCTTGCCAATTGCGTGCCGAACCACAGGCTAAAGCCGTGACGCAGCTCACGCATCTCTCTGCCAGTGGCGAGGCACGTATGGTTGATGTAACGACCAAACCGGCGGTCCTCCGCGAAGCAGTCGCCATGGGTGAGATTCGCCTGACCGCGGGCACCCTGGACCTCATTGAAGCGCAGCAAATCGCCAAGGGCAACGTGCTGGCCACCGCGC
>DLVS01000722.1 GCA_003445095.1 Verrucomicrobiales bacterium | reverse complement strand
CGAAAAACACGGGGAGCTTCTTCCGGATTCGGCACAATGAAAACTTCGCCATCGACGGGAACAAGATCGGCGACGATTTGCCACTGGAGATCGCTTAGGCTCGTCAGACTTTCGAGCGCATAAGTGCGTCCGGCGATCCCGTTAAAGGGAATGATGAAGCTACCTTCGCCTAACGAAACGGCACCGATCGTCAACGGACCGGCGACCGTAACCAACGCGGGCGGACTGGTAGCACTGCCTCCGGCACCGGTAACGGTGACTCGATAGCTTCCGGCGTCTTCCAGAGCGACGGAAGCCCGTTGCAAGCTGGCGGAAGTCTCACCGGGTATCGCCTCGTCCTCTTTGGTCCACGCAAAAGTGAGTTCACCCTCGCCCGTAGCTTCGGCGCGCAATGATAGAAGCTCGCCGAGGTGCAGCCTCGCGGCGGTCGGCGTCGTGGTGAAGATGGGCGGATCGGAGGGCGGCGTAATCGTGAGCGTTGCCCGTTGCGTAAACTCACTCGTCGTAGACTGTCTCGTGTCACCAAACGCCAGGCGGACCCGGTATTGCCCAGCCTCTGTTTCCGCTACCGCCGGAAGGCTCAACGAGGCATTCGTTTCATTAGGAATATCCACGTCGTTGAACTGCCACTGGTAAGTGACTTTGGAGTTCGCGCTGACGCGCCCGATGGACCGGAAGGTGACCGGACTTCCCACCTTAACGGTCGGAGCCAACGGTTCGAGGTCCATGATGAGAAATGTCACCTCAGCCGACGTGGTCGCACCGGAGAAATCAGGGTTATTCCAGGCGGTAATGGTGGTTACGGTTTCTCCAATTTCAGTGGGTCTTCCCGTGATTTCAGCCTTCGACGCGATGCCTGCGCGCACGGGTGTTACGGTTAGGGTGAGTCCGGGAGGCAAGGGAACCGCCTCGAAGGCTTCGGGGGAACCGCCCGAGAGGAGAATCCGGTAGTTCAGATTAACGCCGACGGCACCTACTTTGGTCTTGGTACTCGAAACGGAGGGTGCGGTGGCTCCGGAAACCGCGTGAAAGGATCCCGCGACGGTGGTGGCACCCGCCAGAAGCCGAAGTATCGCCATCACCGGCGCGAGCGCGAGGGCGGTGTCGGCGCTGGCCACCCGCAGAAAGGGAGCGAGTTGCAGGAACAACGAGAGGAGCAAAGCGGGGAGCCGAATCAGGCGCATGGGAGGTTCGATCTTCAGGCAGGTTTTCCCAGTCGGGCTAATTGTTAACAGACCAACACGAGACCGATTTGGTTACAGCCGCGAACGCTCCCTCTCACTCGGTGGCGGTCACCAGAATCAACGGTACCCCGGAGCCTCTACTCCTCTGACTTGGTTTCTCGAGTCAAGATTTCGGCGACTGCGCGACGTGGCGATTTGGCTTCGTAAAGCGCGGCGTGAACTTCCGCCGTAATGGGCGCCTCGACTCCAAGCTTCTGCGCCAACTGGTGCGCACTGCGAGCCGTGGGATGGCCTTCCACCGCCGTCCGAACTGAAGCGAGCACCGTGTCCAGCGCCTCCCCCTTCCCTAACCGTTCCCCAAACCCGCGATTGCGACTGAGTTTGCTGAAGCACGTCACGGTGAGGTCGCCAATCCCGCTCAGGCCGGAAAACGTTTCAGGCTTGGCGCCGCACGCGACTCCGATCCGACGTATTTCCGCCAACCCGCGAGTGATCAACGCCGCTTTGGTATTGTCGCCAAATCCGAGCCCGTCGCAGGCACCAGCCGCAATCGCGACCACATTCTTAAGCGCCCCCCCCAACTCCACTCCTACCAGGTCTGTCGTGGTGTAGACGCGGAAGGCCGGCCGATGAAAAAGATCTTGGACTACCCGGGCGACGGTCCGATCGAGGCTGGCCGCGACCACGGCCGTCGGGACACCCCGCGCCACCTCGGCCGCGAGCGACGGACCCGACAACGCCGCCACTTGGGCGTGGGGTGCTGTTTCCGCGAGGACTTGGCACATGGTCAGCCCCGACTTCTCCTCGATGCCTTTGGTGGTGCTTACCGTAAACCCCCGAAACTCGCCGAGCTTTTCGGTAATTTCGCGAAACGCACTGGATGGAACTGACACCACCACTCCGTCGGCTCCCTTAACGGCCGCGGCCAAGTCGGCCTCGAAGATCAACTCCACCGGCAACGTCACCCCGGGAAGATATCGGGAATTTTCACGCGCTGAGGCAGCCTCTGCGAGTCGACCGGCGTCATGTCCCCAAAGCGTCACGCGATGCCGATTCTGGGAGAGGACCAACGCCAACGCGGTTCCCCAGGCCCCGGCGCCCAACACGGTGATATTCATTTAAGGCAACGTTATAGAACTCATCTGGCTAATGTCGAAAATGCCGGAATCCCGTAAACACCATCGCCATTCCCCGCTCATCCGCGGCCCGAATCACTTCCGCATCGCGGATTGATCCACCAGGCTGAACGGCCGCAGTAGCCCCAGCCTCAGCCGCCGCAATGAGTCCATCCGGAAACGGGAAGAAAGCATCGGAACAAACGACGCTGCCCTTCAACGAAAGTCCCGCTTCGCCCGCCTTCCACACCGCAATTCGGCTCGAGTCGACCCGGCTCATTTGACCCGCGCCAACGCCCAGTGTCTGCCCAAAGCCGCTCGTGGTATCCGCGCCGACATAAACAATGGCATTGGACTTCACGTGTTTGACGATGCGTTGGCCGAACTGAATCGCCTTCCACTCGCTCTCCGACGGCACCCGCTGCGTCACCACTTTCAATTCATTCGGGGCTGCCGCCTTGAGATCGCGCTCCTGCCACAAATAGGACTCCGCCCCGACACTGCGCAGGTCGAACGGGCTGGCCGTGACCGGATTTCGCAACACGCGCATGAGGCGAAGACTTTTCTTCGCCTGCAAAACTGTGCGCGCCTCCGGAGCAAAGTCAGGAGCGACAATGACCTCGCTGAAAATCTCGGCGATCGCTTCGGCGCCAGCACGATCGAGGATTCGATTGACTGCAATAATGCCGCCGAACGGGGCCTGGCGGTCCGTCGCGTAGGCCCGATCCCAGGCCTCCCGCAACGTACTCCCTTGGGCCACACCGCAAGGATTCGTGTGTTTGAGAATCGCCAGCGTCGGTGGTGCGTCCGCGAACTCCGCCACTAACGCCGCCGCCGCCGCCAGATCGAGAATGTTGTTATACGACAGTTCCTTCCCGTGCAGTTGTTGAAAATATTGCTGGAACGCTCCGTACAGCGCCGCTCGCTGATGCGGGTTCTCACCGTACCGCAGCGACTGCGCGAGTGGAGCGGAGATCGTGAGCCGGGAGGGAACTGGAGACTCCGGGCCAGACTTGACCAGCGCGCGGGAACAGTAAGACGCGATGGCCGAGTCGTACGCGGCGGTTCGGGCAAACACTTTGGCAGCCAATTGGCGCCGTAGTTCGATCGTGGTTTCGCCCGTTTCCTGGATCTGTGTGGCCACTGGGGCGTAGTCCGCCGGATCAGTCACCACGGTCACCGACTCGAAATTCTTCGCCGCGCTCCGAAGCATGGACGGTCCGCCGATATCAATGTTCTCAATCGCGTCGTGCACCGACACGTCAGGCTGCGCGACGGTTTGTTCGAACGGATATAAATTCACCACGACCAGATCAATCGGCGGGATGCCATGGCGCTGGGCCGTCGCCACATGTTCCGGATTGTTCCGTAAATGCAGGAGTCCGCCGTGGACTTTCGGGTGCAGCGTCTTGACCCGTCCGTCGAGCATTTCGGGGAAACCCGTGTAATCGCTCAACTCGATCACCGAAAATCCTTCGGCTCGCAGCGCTTTGGCCGTTCCACCGGTGGAGACGAGCTCAATGCCCGCGGAGACCAAAACGCGGGCAAACTGAGCTAAACCAGATTTGTCGGAGACGGACAGGAGGGCGCGCGCGATTCGGGGCATAGACCGGCGCGAAGCGTCCGCAACGAGAAGCCCGCCCGTCAATTGCAGACGATCGTTTCCCTCGTCGTGGTAGGCTCGCCACGTTTCACGTGGGCTGTGTTCCACTTCGGCCCCATTCAATCCCGTCTGGTGTGTGGACTTCACGCCGGGGAACGTGGGGAAGAGTTTGGCGCGTGAGGTTGCCCATGTTTTCACGGCGGTGCCTCTCCCGCGCAGCGGATTAGATGGGGGCGAGGTGAAACTTGCCCCTACCAGCCCCTCGCGTGGTAGGACTGCATTCCATCCGAAGCCGATTTCAATTCCGCTGCGCTCGTGAACGGGACGACGGGGAACGGGAGAAGCGTTTCGCGGGTGGTGGCCCCGGACAAACGCGCCGCGTGCCTCCTGCCTCCGCAGTGATCTCCGCTGGCAGCACACCGACGAATGGCAGGTTGCGGTAGTGTTCATTGTAATCGAGCCCGTAACCGACCACGAAGTGGTTGGAAATGGTGAACCCCACGTAATCCGCTGCCATGTTGACCTGACGCCCGGCGGGTTTATCGAGCAACACACAGGTCTTCACACTAGCGGGCCGCAATGCCCGGACCCGCTTCGTGACCGTCTTCAACGTGCAGCCCGTATCCAGAATGTCGTCCACCACCAAAACATGTCTTCCGCGGATATCCAACTTGAGCTCTCGAGTGAGTTTGAGTGGGCCAGAGTGAGTGCCCCGGTAGCTCGCCGCGCTTAAGAAATCCAACCGCAGCGGGAGGCGAAGCTGACGGATAAGGTCAGCCAGAAAAATCACTGACCCGCTGAGCAACGCGACCAACACCACATCCTTGCCCTCGTAGTCCGCAGTGATTTCGTTCGCGATTTGTTTCACCCGACGACGCAGCCGCTCGGCAGAAATCAGGACTGGAACCCTTTTCGGGTAAACGTGGGTCAAAACTGTGCGAGCGGTCATTGATGGCGAACGGACCACAGACGGTCTTGAAGAGCCGGTCAATTCTTTCAGTTCAATCTCCGCAAATGCGAATGGGAGCGCACGCCTCCGGAAGCGGCCTACCATGAACCGTAGGAGACGAGGTAACGAGGCTCTGCCTTTCTCGGCCTCACCGCGAGATCACACGCCTGGGCATCAAGATGGAGCCTCCTCACGTCGACTCCTACGAAGTTCATGGTCCCGATTCGCGTCCAGATTTTGGAGGTGCCCGCTACCCACAAGCTCCCCAAGGCGGCGACGCCCTCCCGGCTTCCTCTCGCACTGAACTCGTGGTCTGCTTGGCGCCATGCGGATTTCTATCGCCATCGCTCTCTTCGGTGGACTTTGGACGACATTCCTGAAAGCAGCCCCCATTCCAGACGCGCCCTTTTGGCAGGACGTAGCGGTGCGGATTCGGCTCGATCCAAAACTGGATCGAGCGACGTTCAAGAAGGTGTGCGTGGACCGAGAAAATGTTGTCTACGTGCTCTCGGATCGTGGCGTGGCTCGGGTCTTCGACGACACTTTGGCGCTCGACCGCAGTTTCCGGCCGTTAGCGGATCGAGTCCCACTGGATCTCGAAGTGTCTCGCGAGGGCGACCTCTATTACTTATTCAGCAATGAATGGCTCTCGAACGATCGCAACGGTCGAATCCGCCACGAAGTCCCCGTCGGCGCTTTTTCCCGTCTCAAGGTCAACGACGACGGGACCGTCGAGCCCACCAAGCAACCGGCGCCAACGCCCGAGGCCCGGCCCAAGGCGCCGTGGGCGGAAATCACCTGTCGAGTTCCGGTCGCGGGCGGAGCTTGGTTCGGCTCCACCCGGGGGGCGTTCTTTGAGCGCACGGAGGCGCCGTCGCGCTATGCTACGCCTTCAGCACCTGGAATCGACCCGCCCCGCTTCCGTTATTATGCGGGTCCGCGTTGGTTGCGCGACGATCACGTGGTGGATCTGACGGTCGACCGAGACGGCAACGCGTGGATCCTCACGAAGACCGGCTTGAACCAGATCGCGTTCCGGTCGATGACGCTCGCGGCCAAGGCCGATTGGTTTCAACGCAAGGTCCGTTCGCGAAACCTTCGCTTTGGCCTGACAGCCGAACGAAGAATGACCGTCCCGGGCGACCTGACGACGAGCGAGTTGGTGGACACCGACAACGATGGCGGTTGGACCAGTTACTATCTCGGCGCGTTGGCCGCCGAATACGCGGTGACGAAATCAGCCGAAGTCCGGCGCCAAGCCTGGGACTCGTTTGGCGCGCTGGAACGACTGCGAGAAATATCTACCGTGCCGGGATTTTTTGCGCGGACGTTGGAGCGTCGTGGATTCAAGTTCTCCGATACGGATCGCTGGCGGCCGGCGGAGGACCCGGGATGGGAGTGGAAGGGGCACACCAGCAGCGACGAGATGTGCTCGCAGACCTTTGCCCACGCGGTCATGTGGGAACTCGTGGCGACCAATGCCATCGAACGCGCCCGAATCGCCAAAAATTATGTGCCCATCATTGATCACATCCTGGAACACAATCTTTACCTGGTGGACGTGGATGGAAAGCCCACCCTGTGGGGTCGCTGGAATCCCGAGTATGTGAACTGGTTCCCTCCGAGCATTGTGGATCGGCGACTCAACTCCGCTGAACTCATCGCCAGTCTCCAGCTCGCGTTTACGATGACGGGTAAAGCGAAATACCGTGAGAAGGCGGAGGAGCTATTTCGACAAAACGGCTACCTCACCAACATTCTAAGACCGATGAAGCTCATCGCTGCGACTCCCGGGTTTATTCACGAAGGCAACGACATGGGCGACGAATGGAATCACAGCGACGACGAACTCGCCTTCTTTACCTATTGGGTGCTCGTTCGGTTCGCGTTCTCTCCTGACCTGCGCGCGAAGTATCTCGAGGCCGTCGCGGACCATTGGGCCTTCGAGCGCCCCGAACGTTATCCCATCTGGAACTTCATTTACGCGGCTTGCGGCGGCACCTCGTACGATCCTGCGGGAGCCGTGTGGACCCTGCGTGGAGTGCCGTTGGATACCATCAATTGGCCGATGAAAAACTCCCATCGAGGTGACTTGACCAAGCGGGAAACGAATTTCATGCATCGCGAACTGGAGGAGCTGTTACCCCCGGGAGAGCGCCTGATCGCCCGCATCAACACCCAACCCTTCATTCTGGATGCGGGAGACGGCTCAACCGATTTTCCCGGTGACGAGTTCTTGAT
>DLVS01000316.1 GCA_003445095.1 Verrucomicrobiales bacterium | reverse complement strand
CGGCTTCTTCGCCGGTGCTCGCGAACAACACTTCGCACCCAAGGCCCACCAACGTGTCCGACAACACCTGACGGTTCACCGGCTCATCATCGACGATGAGCACGTGCACTCGGCAGTCGTTCTCCAGCTTGGGACTCGCCGCCCTCGCCGCCGCGGGTAATTCCATAACAAGGGGCGTTGTGTCCGCTTCAACGGCTTCGAGTGGAACTTCAAACCAAAACCGCGAACCCTCGCCCCCAACTCCTCTCTTATCTGATGGGATGGGGTCGCCAATGGCCAGGTGAGGGTCCTCCACTCCCATTTTCCCGCCCATCAACTGCACCAATCGACTCGCAATGGCCAGGCCCAAGCCGGTCCCGCCCTTTTTCTCGGCGCCGGCAACCTGCTCGAAGGGCAGAAAAATCTTCTCCCTCAACTCCGGCGCGACGCCCGGGCCGGTGTCGGCGATGGAGAAGCGATAAGTCACAAGTGATGAGTTCACTGATGACCGATAACCGATAACCGATAACTGAACACTTCCCCGTTCCGTAAACTTCACCGCGTTACCCAACAGGTTGATCAATACCTGCCGCAACTTTTGTTCATCCCCGCGGACGCGGAGGGGAGCGCCTGCGTCCCGCGGGCTGTCTTGGGCGTCGCGCCCGAGACCTCGTCCCACCATCTGTGCCCCTGCGTTGCGAGACCAGTTAGTTGGACGAGAATCCGGCGCGACGCCGAATTCGGCACGCGTCACGCGCGCGCTCCCCGCTCCTCCCTCGCCCGTCCGACTCGGGATGGATGGGAGAGGGCCGGAGTGAGGGCTCCCCGTTCCGCAATCCCAGTTCCGAATTCCGACTGCAAAACTGAGCCCTTTCTCTTCCGCCTTCTTGCGAAACATCGCGGCGACATCATCCACCAACGCCCCCAGATCAAACTCCGCGACCCGCAATTCCATTCGGCCGGCTTCGATCTTCGACAAATCAAGAATGTCGTTGATGAGCCCGAGCAAATGATTCCCGCTGCCGCCGATGGTCGCCACCGCGGGTCGATGTGCCGCCGGCAAATCGGGGGCGCGTTCGAGCAACTGCGAATAGCCTAAGATCGCGTTCATGGGCGTGCGAATCTCGTGACTCATATTGGCTAAGAATTGGCTCTTGGCGGCATTGGCCTTTTCGGCGGCGACCCGCGCCTTTTCCAATTTTAGATTCTGAATCTTCAATTCCTCGGCGGCCGCGTGCTCCTGCGCCAGCAGCTCCTCCCGCAGTCGTTCGGCCTCGCGCCGTTTTGCGGCCAGGCGTCGACGTGACCAACCGCCGTAGCCCGCCAAGCCGAGGAACAACGCCGCGGCTGGGGCGACGATGCGCGGATCGCGGAACCACGGCGGGGCGACGGTCACCCAAGCCACGGCTGGCGCGGAGTAATTGTCGTCACGATCAACAAATTGGACCGCGAACGTGTGTTCGCCGGGTGCGATCGCGTTCCAGTCGAAGCGGTTCTGTTTTTCCGGTTCGGACCAACCGCCGGCGAGCCCGGCAAAGTCCGCTGCCACCCGCCGACCCCGGATGACCTGCCAGCGAAACCGCCGCGTCTCGGCGGGTTGACCAAACTCCGCGACATGAAACCGGAACGGCACCACCGCCCCCAGCGCCACCGGCGGAACAGTAGCCCCCGGCGCATACTCCCGGTCTGCCCGCACCGTCACCCACGGCGTAGGAGCAGCACTCGTACTGGGCGTATAGCGGATGACACCGCGGCCATTCCGGCTGAACACGTCTGTGGCAAACCACATACGTCCTGCTCGATCTTCAACGATGCCATCCGCGGAATCAGCGAACAACCCTTCACTAGCGCTCCAAGAGACCCATTGATTCAGGCCATCCCAGCGGGTAACGCCGCGTTCCGTGCCAAACCATAGGTAGCCTCGCGAGTCTCGGCAGACGCTCCGAACCCGATTGCTGATTAAGCGCCCTCCGGAACTCGTGAAGAAATTTGTCGTTCCTTGGTGAATTCGGACTGCGCCTACATCGGATCCGAACCAGAGGGCTCCAGACGGTTCCAGGAGTTCTAGGCTGGCATTGATGCCGCTGAGGAAGTCTGCCTTCTGGAACTTATTCGTCTGCCACGTCCAGACTGAATTGTGGTCGGTTTCTAGCCAAACGACGCCATTGTCACTGGGTGCAACTCGTTCCACAGATTCGTTCATCATTTCCTGCGGGCGGGCGACTAATTCCCAACGGAAGCCGGTGGAGTCCGCCCTTGCAAAACCATCCGCGCCGAGTGCAATCCAGTATGAACCGAATCTGTCCGGCAATAGCTCCAAGATTCGTTTCGCTTCCAGCACCCCAGGAAGAGGGCTAACAGTTCCGCCTTGCCATTGTTTCCAACCGCTGGCGCATCGTATTAAGACCTCTCCTGTAGGTGCACGAACGACGTCCCGGACCTCATCGTTATTGTTGGTGCAGCAATTCGCGGGCAGCCAACTACTCCCCTCCAGGAGCGACAGTGAGAGCGCCAAATAGGTCCTGAGACTTTTGTTTCGGGGTCCAGA
>DLVS01000703.1 GCA_003445095.1 Verrucomicrobiales bacterium | reverse complement strand
ACGGAGCGCAGAATTCCCATTCGGCGTCGGTGACATCACTCGGATATGCAGATAGTTTTCGCTGTTCCATCCCGACGATTTGCCCCAAGTCGGTCGTAAAGTCGATCGTTATCGTTAATATTCTTACCTTAAATCCCTGACAGGCTCTAAGCGTCAGACGTCGGCAAACCCAAACACCGATCTTGAGTCGCTAATAAACGCTGATCTTCACTGATGACAGAAGTTTGTGGGAGGAAGGCATCGGGGAAGAATTGTCGGACCGTTGGATCTTAAGCCCTTCAGATTGGCGTTCATTAGCAGTTTCAATAGAACTCCAAACGCGTTCCCAAAATTCGCGAGCTTCAAAACCGCTGGGAAGCATCATAAGCTGACCTGGTGAACTCCCTCTCGGCATGGTTCGGCTTCCTTTTTTTGGCAAGCCTCACCTTGGAGCAAAACCTGACCGACGCCGCCGAACCGATCCCCGATCGGTTGGTCGTCCTGACGTTCGATGATTCGGTCGCGTCTCAGTTCTCGGTCGTGCGGCCACTCCTTAAACGTTATGGATTTGGCGCCACCTTTTTCATCACCGAGGGATTCTCTTTCCCGACCAACAAGGTGGATTACCTCACCTGGGACCAAATACGACAACTCCACGACGACGGCTTTGAGATTGGCAATCACACCCGTGATCATCTGGCCGTCTCCGTCGGTACGCTCGGGCAACTGAAGGAACAAGTCGAAGCGATCAACACTCGCTGCTCGGAGAACGGAATTCCGAAACCCGTCAGTTTTGCCTACCCAGGAAACGCCATTGTCCCGGGCGCGTTACCGATTCTTCGAGAGCTCGGAATTCGGTTCGCTCGGCGTGGCGGGGCGCCAGAACATCCGTATGAATGGGGACGCGGATTCGCGTTCGAGCCGGGCAAGGACCATCCGTTACTGATCCCGTCGGCCGGTGACGCGCGGCCCGACTGGTCGCTCGACGACTTTAGGCGGGCGGCGGATCAGGCGCGCGGAGGCAAGATCGCCGTATTGCAGTTTCACGGCGTGCCCGATCGAGAGCATCCGTGGGTGAACACGCGCCCGGAACGCTTTGAGGAGTACATGGCGTATTTGCGCACGAATGCATTCCGAGTAATTGCCCTCCGCGATCTGGCCCAATATGCCGGAACGGAAACCGTGCCGGCCGATCCGTTGGCGATCATTGAAGCGCGAAAGACGGAACACTCGGAGATTCTGGTGGACGGCGAAATCGTCGATGAAGCCAACGGCAAATTGTTGCCCGCGCGACTCTATATTCGGGGTGCCGATGGCGTTTGGTATTTTCCGAAGTCGGCTTCGGCAGTCGGCTCCGCCATTCGCTATCAACGTCGCAGCGGGTTCAACACCAACGCGGTGGAGCAGCACACCACGCTCTCGGCCCATCCGTTCCGGGTCGAGCTTCCCCAAGGCCGCTACACCCTCACGGTGGAGCGCGGCAAGGAATGGTTCCCGGTGAGCCGAGAAGTGACGGTTGAGCCCGGTATGTCCAAGGTTGTCATCCCGCTCCGACGCTGGATTAACCTGGCCGAACTCGGGTGGTATTCGGGCGATGCCCACAATCATCGCGACCCGGCTGAACTCCCCAATGTGCTGCTGGCTGAGGACGTGAATGTTGGGCTACCCATGGTGGATTGGACAACCGTCTCCACGGTCGCACCAAGTGTCAGCGGGAAAGGATTCGCCGGGGATTTCGGATCCGGACCAGTGACGGTTGATGACACCCATGTCTGGTATCCGCGAAATACGGAGTACGAGATCTTCCGGACCGGGAATGTCGATCATACGCTCGGTGCGTTGTTGATTTTGAATCACAAGACGCGCTTCGAGACACCCGTGTTTCCGCTGAGCGTTCTCGCCCAAAAGGCGCGGGCGGAAGGTGCGTTGGTCGACCTGGAAAAACACAACTGGCCTTGGTCGATGGCGCTCGTTCCGGTGATCAAACCGGACCTGTTCGAACTCGCCAACAATCACCACTGGGAGACGGAATTCGGAGTCCGCAATTGGGCCGTGCCCGCGCCGGCATGGATGGGCTTGAACTCGGGGACGTCCACTGAACGTGACTGGACGATGTATGGCTTCCAAACCTATTACGCTCTGCTGAACTGCGGATTCCCGATGCGTCCATCCGCCGGAACCGCCAATGGCGTTCATCCCGTCCCGCTTGGATTCAGTCGCGTGTATGTGCATCTGGAGGGACCGTTCGGTTACGACGCCTGGATGCGCGGCCTGAAGGAGGGCCGGAGTTTTGTAACTACGGGGCCGATGATCTTCGGCACGGTCGAGCAACAGTTCCCCGGCGGGACGTTTGCCGTAACTAACCCAGCTCAGGAGTTTCACACGGCGTGTGAGGTTCGCAGTGAGCAGCCGTTGGAAAGCATCGAACTCATCGTGAACGGCGCGGTCAGCCGGCGATTCGATCCGCAGAACACAAGGACTCCCGAGGGCGCGTATCAAACCAAGGTGGCCACCGGCTTCAAACCCGCCGGCACGTCCTGGCTGGCTTGGCGATGTTTTGAGACTCGGCCTCAGGGACGATTTCGTTTTGCCCACACCGCGCCGTGGAACTTCGAAGTCGCCGGCCAGCCGCTTCGACCCCGGCGCGACGAAACCGACTGGCTGATTTCTCGGGTGAATGAAGAGATCACCCGTAGTCAAAGCATCGCACCGCCAGGACTCATTGACGATTATCGGAAAGCGCTAGCGGCCTACGAACGAATCGCGGCAAATGCGCGCTGAGAATTCGGAGAATCTTGACCCGTCATTCTCACGCACCGCGACGGTTCAAATAACGCTGGTTAGCAGGTCGGCCCAGAAGCGCACGCGTGGACGAATGTGACGATACGTGGCATTGAAATGCGCGCTAATAGAGGGTGTTACGAAAGGGGT
>DLVS01000446.1 GCA_003445095.1 Verrucomicrobiales bacterium | reverse complement strand
GATCAACCTCAACATACAACACCATGACCACCACACACCTACTCGCCGGCTGCGCGGCCATAATCACTGTCGGAGCCGGAAGGGCCGACTTTTTCAACGGGAACGCCGAGGACATCTACACTGATTCCGGCTCGTTCTCGCTCACGATTAGCCACAGCGGTCCACGCTCGCTATCCATCATGACCCCCACTAGGAGCGGACAGTTCCCACCCGGCCACGACTTCGGACCGGAAATGTGGCATTTGTGGCTCGATACCCCGCGGCAATACCCGCCAGCGCCGGCCCCGTGGGAAACACGGTTAGCTGAGAACCCGTTCGGCTCTCCACTCGATCTCGACTACCAGATTGGCACACCGATCATCGGTGACGATATCCAGTTCGTGGCGACGTTCTCCGAGACGTTCACGCTTGGGGACTACGCGAGGACGTACTGGACCGTTCTGCGCGCGCCCGCCGACATTTCGTATGACGGAAATGAGACGTTCAGCATGATCGGAAACTGGACCTACACCTCGACGTTGATCGAGGAAACAGGGAGACGTCCCGACGCGGTTCAGGACGGTGGGCCGACTCTTCCAATCGCGGTCGCTTCGATCGTTGTGCTTGCAGGTGCCAGAGTACGGCGGCGTAAAGCACGTCCGCCTCAGGAAGGGTCGATTCCATCCCTCTAGGAGTGTCTGCGCGGAAGCGAAAAACCGGCACCCCTTTCGAGATGCCGACCCCACTCAATCCAACCTTATCAGGGCGGTAGGAATGAAGCGACGGCGCGGAAGAGGGGCAATTAGAGAAGTCATCGCGAGATTTAGGGATCGAGCTTCAGTAGAGTAGGATTGGGAAGACGCTCCAGCGCGTATGCGGCGGGTCGATCTCCTCGACGATCCAGTAACCGTCACCACTGCGGCCAACGGTCTTGACGAAAAGGCCCTCGGGTAGCCCGGTGTACAAGCTGCCCACCGGGGGGAGTGGTGGAACCCACCCGAGGGCGACGCGCTGGAGACGTTCACCATCGTCACAACCGAACCAACGCCGACACTCGGGAGATCCATGATCGAATGCCGGTAATTCTTGGCGCGGATGCGGTGAAGGAGTGGCTGAATCCTGCCGCACCGCCGGAGGCACTTCAATCCGTCCTTCGCCCGGCTCCGGATGGCATGCTGACGCGTTACCGAGTCTCGACCATTGGTGAACTCTGGACGAATCGACTCGCCGGAGTGTATCAAGCCCGTGGACACAACCTAGAGCTTGTGGACACTGAACTTCCGAACTGGTGGGTCCTACTCCGAAGCCAGGCGGAGTTGGAGGTGATTGAGGTAGAAGCGCTCTGTAAATACACCCAACGTGATACCTATGACGTACGCGATTAGATCCGGACCATTGAACGAAGTGCCAAGCACAAGTTGGCCAAGACGAGTTGATCGAATCACATCGATCCAAGGGGCATGATAAAGCTGTAGAAACTCAACGGACCACGCGAAACAGACAGCTCCTAAAGCGATTCGCACTGTCGAGATCTGCCGACAAATGAATCCGAAAGCGAGAAACACAGCAAGCGCCCAAAGCGAATCTCCGCCGTATTTTACGAGAAAACTCGGGAGCGGAAGAAGGCTCGATCGCCACAGCAGGCCAGTCCCGATAACCAGCGCAATAGCCAAGGCATAAATCAGCCGACTCCGTTGAACTGGAATTGCTGCTGAACTCATCTGGGTCGCCATCCTCTGTAACTCGGAAAACATGACCAGCCGAGAGGGCCGATTCGGAAACGCCTGATTACGGTAAGCGAATTGATTATGATTTAAGACTCAGTGTCGGACCCGGCAAGGAGGCTCGTACCCCGAACCCTAGACCGTCTCAAATAGATTCCTTAGACCGCGTACATCTGATCGGCTGAGTCGGAATCAGCGGTTAGTTGGCGTAACTCGGTAAAATCGAGACCGGCCCCGGGCTTCGTAATCGAAGAACTCTTCGTCGGGCCTGGACAGGACAACCAACCGGAGCAACTGCCAGGAATCGTTCACGTCCTCTTGAAACTCGATTCGATAGATTCCACCGATCTCGCCCGAAACAGTGATACCGGGAATTAGCCTAATTGCCATTTGAGGAGGCGGTGATACTTCACTTTCGGGGAAGGTGACGAGGCGGACGCAATTCTGGTCAGCCACCCATAAGCGATTGTCAGAATCAATAGCAAGGCCCTGAATATATGAGAAGCGGGCATTAAATCCTTCACCGTCAAAGTTGGCACTGATATTGGGACTTCCAGCTACAGTGTGAATGGCATTTTTAGACAACCGCCTTATTGCCGTCGGAAACGAACCTTGGGCGAAAATTAGATTCCCGCCTTGATCGATTGCCATCGGCCTACCGGCGAATCCTTTGGCATCAGAAGCATCCCCATCTTTATACTCACCTCCTGAGAGCAACAAAGTCCTGACTTCTCCGGAAAATGTCACAGTCCGTATCGCGCCGTTGTCGTTAACATAACACAGACCGTCGGCCGTAGCTGACGAGACAATCGACTCAAATCCGGCTGACTCCCCGACACCATCCCGTCGAACCGGGGTAGTCCCTCCCGCCAGGAATATTGCGTTGCCTGATCGAAGATCGAGTAACGACAACAAGGTCCGACGATCATTAGGCAGTGCGGCTTTATCGCTGCCGACTGCGCAGTATTCGGAGAAATTGAGAGTTCCAATAGTACTACCTGATTGATTTATGCGTGAAAATGTCCCTCCGTCTCCGCGCGCCAGCAGCGACAAACGACCCGGGTCACCGACAAGGTCAGCCTTGCCACGAACCGCTTCAAACGTAGCAATTGTTGTAGCAGTTCGACCAACAATCTTTCGAATCTTTGCCGTCGTTCCGCTGATGCTTATGGCGTATCCCACTTGACCGATGGCCGCTACCCCCGTGACGTTGTCGAGTAGGACTTCGTCACCAGTTCCGTCGCGGTCTCCGGAAATTCCAGGTTTCCCTACTACCGTCACCACATTGACGCCAGGTTCATAGATAACCTGCCCAGCGACGGTAAGGATGATCGACAGCGAGACGAGAAATAGACGAAGACGGAGGATGAGTTCTCGAGGTTGACGCATTGTGGCTTCTATGAGGCACCCGTCCGGCGAGCGTCGTCAATCGTTGGTTTGGTCGATTTTGCCGAGACGCTGGCCACCAAGTCGGCGATGGACTTCCTTTCGATGGCGAAGAGCTCCTCGGCGCCGGCGAAGCTGTAGTCGCCCGTGATGAGCGTTCCGACCGCGGACGGCAGGTTCCGGAACACCAACGGACACTGTTCGCGAGAGTCAACGATGATTTGAGGGCGGGGGTTCATTGGGTCGGTTTGCGGGTTATGCGGGCTTTGAAGAGCTCATTTCCGAAAAGTCCTCTATACGAAGGGGGGGTAAGGTACTTTATGGAAACATGGTCTTAATAACCCGCATAACCCGCAGGTTGGTCTTGGGTTCGGAACGAGTAGCGGGATACGTGGTTTCGGTCTTCTTCTCGTTTCGCTTTCACAACCTGTTCAAGGTGTGGCCATAACGAGAGCAGCCGCTTCGAGAGCCGTTTGGGAGTTACTTGATTTTCAAGGTCCGGGTCGATTCCGAGCAGTTGGCGCCCAAGTTCGCCGGCGGTCCCACTGACTCGGCCGTCTCGTTGGACCAAGGCGAGCAGCGCAGACGCAATCGAGTCGTTTTCCAGACAGAACGCCGACTTGTCTTTCTCGGCGGCGCGGAGGGCGGCAACTGCTCGGTCTTCCTTCCCGAGGGCGCGACCGATGCGGACGGCGAATCGCGCGAAGTCCGGATGGCGGGAGTTCAGTCCCGAGGGCACCGGCCCTTTGTCGGCCAGAGCGGCGCGGAGTGTTTGGGCCAAGTGTGAAAGGCCGGCATTCCGGTTGCGGGCAATCTCTGCGGACAGCTCGGAGTCGGCCGTTTCGCCCGTACGGCGGAGCAGTCGAACGATCATCACGCGATCGGCAAGCCCGGGGTCGTTCCCGAAGGTTGGATTCGCGCTCGTAACTCCTATCCAGGAATTGGCGCGGAGGACTATATTTTCGCTGTCGGTGTAGAGTCGGCGACGGCTCGCGCACCCATCAGTTGCCGCGTTGGCCAATACGTCGGGAAGCCAGCGGGTTCGAGTGTCAGCATTGTCGAGGGTGAGGAGTCCGCCAGCATTCACGGCCGGCCAGAAGTCGCTTTCGGTTTTCTCCTCAACTTTGAGGGCCACCCACGGGATCCCGAAAAGCTCAGTGAGCCCCTTCAAGGTCCGTGTCTTCCCGGAACCGACGCACCCGGTCATCACGATGGGCGGTTTCGAAGCTGGCGCCGTTGGGAGCGAGTATGCCCAGAGGTGGAACAAATCCTTGCCGTGGTCGGCTTCCGTCGCCATTCCACCGAAGGCGGCGCATGATTCGAACGGGTCGGCGGCCTCGACCAAGTCCCACTTGAAAAGCGTCTGGCCGGCGGCGAAAAGGATTCCGTCGGTCCCGTTGTCCTCCAGCGAGACACCGTCTGGACTGATGCGGACAAGTTGACCGTCTCCGTTGCTCAAGTAGATGAGGGAACCGCGGCACGCCCAAAAGGCTTAGGGGATAATCCCGAGGGACCTTTCATCGACGATGGCGGCGTTTTCCATCGCGGTGCGGATGTACGGGAAGCGCCAGTCCGAACGACTGATGCACACCAAGTCGGACACCCACGCGAGGAACGAGTCGGATTGAAGCTTCGACAAGCGCTTGCCGAACGAGTCGAAGAACATCGCCGTTTTGAAATCCTTCAGCTCGCGGTGGTGATAGAATCGCCCACGCCTTTTCAGGGCAGCCACAACGGCGGCACCGATAGCGGCGGCCTTGTCCGAACCTTGGATTTCTTTATCGCCGTGGATTTGGAGAAGGTGGCCACGGAGTTCTGAAGTCAGGGCTTCCTCAGTTTGTGCCGGCGTCGGCGGAGTGGGGGACGCCTCATCGAATCTCCCTTCAGATTCGTCCCGCGTTGGGGAAAGGTGCGGTGCCCATCGTTTCGCAACTGCCTCGGAAGGATTCATTTCATCGGCCTCCCGGTCGGAGCCAGAGCCCGCTCCAAGTCGTCTGCGAAAAACTCGAGCCGAGATGCCCAAATAGCGCGCTCCGCCCGCCGCTCTTTGAGGGACGCCTGTCGCGGTCCCGGCGGACAATTGGCGAGGCGGTCAGTGAACGCGGCCGAGTCGCGCCGAAGCATTGCAACCACTTGGAGAATGTCGGCGGGGCTCATTACTCGCCTCGGTTGCGGATGAACTCGGCGAGATCAGATCGAGACACGAGCACGAGTTTCCCGAGATGGTAGCGACGGAGCCCCTTAGCGAATAACGAGCGGATCGTGTTTGGAGCTAACCCGACTTCACGCGGCGCGTGGGTTAACTTGAACAGGTCGAACTTCTCCGACGCTGCTGGATGTTGAACTTCGGTGAGCGAAAGAGCCTTCACGGCGTCAACTGACGCTCATGATCTACCACTCGTCGTTGCTTCAATTATTAGAAGTTATGGAAGCAACTTTATCCGATCCGCAACTTTGGCAATTTCATCACGAGCCCGCTTGAGCGCATTTGACCAGCCTCCTGGATTTTCTGTGCCCCTGTTGTCGTTTCTATAGATAGGCCACGTGCCATTCGAAATCGGCTTGCCCTTCCTATTCTTCATCTCCGCTGAGAGAAACTTTTGAGCGTCGGGATACTTGAATCCTGCCTCGTTCAATCGAAGGGCGGCCAAGTCTCTTAGTTTATGCCACGGAATCGTTTTGCTGCCCTTACCAGCTTTTCCCCTGGGTGCTCCGTGGTAATTCTTGTCCAGCCACTCGTCGAAGCGCGCCTTGATATCTGCCTTCTTGGGTTTCGCTTCGAGGTCGATGGTAATTACAGCTGTTCGACAGCGGGGTTCTTTGCCGACTACCTTCACCCAATTCGTGATGGCTTCTGGATCTCTGCCGATGGGGTCTTTTGGGTCATTTATGTCGAACAAGTCAATTCCACGAGGTGCTTCCGGGCGGTAGTCCGGGTTGAGTGACCACCCTACGTCCGACCACGGATGCGGAAAAAAAGGATGGTCCCAAGCGAAGCTGCGAACCGGGCAGATTCGAAACGTCTTTCCCTCGCGAAAGACTGCTTCCCATAGACCATCAGGTTCGGATTCTGCCTCGTTGGCCTCGTACAGATGCTCACGAAGGGTCTTCCCCATGACTGTCATTCCGAGCACCGCTTCAACATTGGTTCGGACCCGTGGGTTGCTTCGCGCAAGTTCATACTCCAGCCCGTCTGGTAAATCCCAGTCGTTCCATTCCGAGAAATCCCATTCGCTCCGCTTCAAAGAAGAGCGCGCCGACTTCGCATCGGCGCGCCCCGGTGGTTTCTTCTTCGCGGCCATCTCGCTAGTTCGATTGATCGCCAGGCGGGAAGCGCCTCTGACGACGGCGGCGGCAGGGTGATGGCTGCCACGACGATTGCGCCCGCACTAACTCCGCCGCTCGCCTGATTGTCTCCAAATGCAGAACCATGAAACAATGCGCGCACTCGGTGAGTTCTTTTTGGTTCATATTGGCCGGTATTAGCCTCAGTATTTCCTCATGAGTCATCGCGCACCTACTTTCTCGCCTAAGAGTCGAATCGGCGTGTTCATCGGGCAGCCCTCGCCATGTCGTGCGCGTCGCTAATTGACTCTTTGAGCCTGGTAATCTCGCGGTAGGCGTCATCGTAGAGGGATTGCGCCGCGACGTCGATGCTCCGTTGGTCCTGAACCTTCGGAACCGAATCCCATGCGAACGTGTGCGGGCATTCGTCGGCGAGGTCCAACGCCCCATCCGCGCCACATTTCTCTAAGAAGCGACGCGCTTTAGTCGCCCAGTCCTCGTTCGCAG
>DLVS01000475.1 GCA_003445095.1 Verrucomicrobiales bacterium | reverse complement strand
CCAGACCGGAGTTGGGATTCGACCCAGTCGCGCGGGGGGCGGAGAACGGTCGTGACGGAGTTGCTCGATTCCCATTTTTAGTCTGAACGGAATTGCTGCGGTTAGGTCAGATTTCCACGTGAGACGAATACGCGTGGTGGTTCCTTGGCGGGACGGATTGCATCTTCGTCCGGCAGCAAAACTGGTGCAAATTGCTCAGAAGTTTCGCTCACAAATCTCCCTCGAGTGTCGGGGGCGGATGGCGGATCCGCGGAGCATCCTGAGCATTGTCGCGCTCTGTGCCACGATGGGAACGCCTCTCGATCTACAAGCAACCGGTGAAGACGAACAGGATGCGGCCAGGGCGCTGGAAGAGGCATTCTCTTCGTCGGAAACCGGAGTTGACTCGATAGGCGCCGCGATTGGAGACAAGGTCTAAACTGAAGTGATTCTGGCGTTGGCCACCTGGTATCCGGGTGTTAAAACGCCTTGTGATGGCAGGGCGGCAATCGCACCTTCGGTGAGCCATGGGGGCCGGAACTCTGATCATCATCCCAACTTTCAACGAACGCGACAACCTGCCGCCGATCATTCGTCGAATCTTGGAGCTTCCAATTCCATTGGATGTCTTGGTTGTGGACGACAATTCGCCGGACGGAACCGGAGCCGTCGCAGATTCGTTGGCGGCCGAACAATCGCAGGTGCACGTGTTGCACCGCGCCGAGAAAAATGGACTCGGGCGTGCGTACCTCGCCGGCTTCGACTGGGCGCTGAAACACGATTACGAATTCGTTTTCGAAATGGACGCCGATTTTTCCCATAACCCGGCCGACATCCCGCGATTCCTCGAAGCCGCGGAAAAGGAATCGGCCGATCTCGTGGTTGGCTCGCGTTATCGCGACGGCATTCGCGTCATCAATTGGCCGCTCAACCGATTGCTCCTGAGCATTACGGCCGCGAAATATGTGCAGGTGATTACCGGCATGTCCGTGAGTGACCCGACCGGTGGATTCAAATGCTTTCGCCGACGGGCGCTCGCGGCGATCGAACTCGGGACCGTGCGCTCAAACGGCTACAGCTTTCAGATCGAACTCACTCATCGAGTGTGGCGACGTGGGATGACGATTGCGGAGGTGCCGATCATTTTCACCGACCGGTTTCAGGGTACTTCCAAAATGTCGCCTGCGATTGTTCGCGAGGCGTTATGGATGGTTTGGAAGCTGTGGATTGAACATGGGCTTAGCCGGAAGCCCGCCCCTCTGGCGACGACCAATCAGTAATCAGCCCACGGCCTCGTCCACCGGCACGCTTGAAGGCGACGCGTTCATCGCCAATCCAGCGGCGCGGCCTGGAGCAAAGTCCATCAACCATCGGTCCGTCATTTCGGAACCGCTCGATAAAACCGCGGAGCAGAACCTGGAGCTCCCGTCTCCTGATAGGTGGCCAAACCGGAGCCGTTCGGAACTACAGTTCCAACCTCCGCCCACGTCGTGGCGTCAACGGTCTCGGCCTTTTGAATGCCATAGGTCTGTCCCGCGTCGCCGGTCAGGTCGAATGTGCCCCGGCCGTCTGAGAGTAAACGCGCGGCGGAAAGCGTCGCTGGTTTCGGGGCTACGCCGCCTCTTGTCTTTACGGTGAAGCGAGTGGCTCGATAGACGTACCCATAGCCATACATATCGGTAACGGTATTGGTGGAGAAGTAGAATGCTTTACCGAACAGAATTTCTGCGGTGTACGAACGTTCTGCCACCAGGGTATTGGCAGGCACGACAATCGAAGTCGAGGTAACCGGCAGCGGTCGTGGGATGCAGAGATTCGGCGCCTGAAATGGGATGGAGTGATCATCGCTGATGTACATCGACATAAAATCATTCCCGGCGGCGTTGGCGAACGGTTCCCATTGCAAGGTGAAATCTTGGGTGGCGGTAATGGCTTGGGCGGCCTCAAAATTGGTTACTCTGGGAACCGGTGGCGCATCCGCGGTAACGTTCATCGGGATGACCCGTTCCGGCTGACCGGTCTGGGTGAATCGCAATGTGTGTGGACCCGGCGGGTGAGCCGCCTCCAACTCGGCCGCGGTGTCGAAAATGTCGTAATACTGGAGGTAGAAATTGGAAGTGAGGTTGGTGCTGGTTCCATCGGGGAATTCTAACGAACCAGCGGTCACGGCAGGCCCAAACGCTGGCCCCATAATCACCGCCGAAAAGAGAAAGGCAGCAGTATCCCCAGTTTCCTCTACCGGTGGCGCCGCCGAGGTCTGGACGTAATTGGATCGCTTGGCGAGCCCGTAGCTGCCCCAGTGGGCCGGTAATGGACTCTGATTGCAGGGCGCAGACTCGGCCGTGGTGAAGCTTCCTTCGTACGCTCCCGCGGGGAGTGGTTTTCCGGCGACGCTCTCAAACTTGATGGATGCATTGACCGGGTTCAGCACCCAGTCGATTCGGGTCAGCACAGGAAAATCGCCATTGTACCCAACTGTTAAGCTTCTCCCGTCCCCGGCCCATTGATAGGAGAGTTTGGATGGGTCCAAGCCAGGTCCAGTCACCGTAATGGCCGGGTTGGGGCCGCCAGGCAGGGCGATCTGCTTCATTTGTTGGGTAAATCGGAAAATGAGATCCGTGGCGGGTGAAATGCTCGTGGCCCCATTAGTTGGACTCACGCTGCCCAAAGCAGGTGCGCCCAATCCCGTGGTGAAGTTGCCGGACACGGACTCGAGAGCGACTCCGGCCGCGCTCTTGATTTGAAAAAATGGGTTAAGTCCGGGCGGGTTGAGTTTCCAGGTAATCGCGACGTTGATGGGCCACACACCAAAACCACCCCCCGGCTTAATGGTAAGTGTCCTTTTGTCGGTACCCCACGTTCCGATCGTTTGGGCATTCAGGTTGGCCGGGTCCATCACTATGGTGCCGAGGGCGCCACTCGGTGGGATAAGAGTGTCCATGTCCCGGTCGAACACCAAGATCAGCGGAGTTGGCGCCGTCACGTCGGTGGCTCCGTCCGCCGGCGATCTCGACACGATCACGGGGGCCTGACCGAGGAGACTCGGTACCAGCAACAAGGACCCGACGATCACTATCAAGAGCCGGGAAGCACACGAACCCGGCACCGATATTCGAGAAGGCGAAACGAGAATGCTCATACCTTCGGATCTATAGCGACGACACTCAATTGGGGCCAGCCTTGATTTGACTTCGCACCACAGGGCGTTCCTGGGCATATTGGCCTAAGCTTCGCAACGGGCCGGACGGCAGAGACTCTCGCGCGAATTCATCCGAAGGATGGACAACGAGGTGAGTTCGGTGTTTCTAGTGGGTGAGGATTCCAAGATGGGACGGTTGAACGACAAGAAACGCCTCGGAAGCAGCGGATACCTCAAAGGGGCCGTTCTTTTGCTCGTCGCGTCGACCTTTTTGAGTGAGGCAGTAGGCGTGACCGCGGACCTGCCTCAATTGCCGCCGGCTGCCCTTCGTTCGGTGGATTTCATTCGCGATATCCAGCCCATTTTTGCGGCGCATTGCGTGGAGTGCCATGGGAGCCTCAAGCAAAAGGGTGGTTTCCGACTCGATGAACGTGAGGCCGCGTTGAAAGGCGGTGAAAATCACGCGCCCGACATTCGGCCAAATAAGAGCGAAGAGAGTCCGCTCATCCACTTAGTCGCGGGTCTCGTACCGGACTTGCGGATGCCGCAGAAGGGTGACCCGCTGGCCGCCGAACAAATTGGGCTGCTGCGCGCTTGGATCGATCAGGGCGCGCATTGGCCGGCGGACCTCCAAACACCTAAACCAATTCACTGGGCTCTCAAACCGGTCGAGCGTCCGACGGTCCCACCCGCGGGGCGCAACAAAACCATCGCAGCGAATCCAATCGACGCTTTCGTGGC
>DLVS01000578.1 GCA_003445095.1 Verrucomicrobiales bacterium | reverse complement strand
GATGCGCCGGTGCCGGAGGCACCCGCCGCCAGCCCCGGGCGCGGAGCGAAGAAGTGGAATAAAACAAAGTAAGCCAGGTTCTCGGGCTCGTCTCTTAGCCGCAACCATGCAGTGAAAATGGGGAGCGCGCCCGCCCGGGCGCAGTGGCGGGGACATTGGAACTGAAGTTACGACGGATCTCTTCGCGATCAGCCCCGCCCGCCACACTGTAGCACGTAACAACACACCAAACGGTGGACGACTCCACGCGCGTCGCGCGGACGGCGAGGCGCCGTCCGCAACGCCCGGGGCGGGCGTGCTCCCCAATCCAACTGCATCGTTACGGCTTAGCGTCGAATGACTCGAAGCGAGGCGAGGTCGAACCACGCTTCGCCCGCATCGGCGCCCAATTCGACGACGAGTTCAACCTCGCGCTCCGAGTCCGCCGAAAAATCAAAGCTCAGCATCGTCCAATCACGGTCACCCGTCAGTCCCGGCGGCGGCTGTGATCCGCTGATGCGGAGGCGAGCCCCATTTCCACCTTTCACGCCCCGAACAAGCGCTCGCCCTTTGAACGTGTAGTTTCCCTCGGACACAAACTGAGTCGTACGAAACGAGGCAACGGTGCCGCGACTTAACGCCGAAACGTACAGTACTTTTCCGCCGGGCTTGGTCTCGACCAGTTCAAGTTTCGAGCTGCCACTCTTGGTAAAACGTTCCCACGGTTCACCGGGCACCATCACCGGCGGTGACTCCGACCCGGAACCCGCGGAAGGATTCGGCACTCCGAGCTTCCGCTCCACGAAAGTCACCCGGCGGTAGATCTTTCGCTTCTGCGCCCCGAGGAAATGCTGCAACTCTTGAGCATCCACCGCTGGCTCATTCGTCATCACCTGCTGCAATCGACCAATAATGCGGCTCAACTGATTCGAAATGACGAGGCGGGTAAACGAATTGGTGGCCACCTCCCGCAGCCGCAGCCGGTAACGCTCGCTGAACTCGGGAACTTCCATGACCTGTTGGGCTAGCATCGCTGACCATCCGGGATTCAACCCTGACTCCGGTTCCCGGAACAACTGGTCCATTCCGTGAGGAATGAATACCGCTTTTCCCTCAGGGGCTGAGAAGTAAATCCGATAGTTGTTCCGATTGCGCCCGTAGCCGTCCCAGTCGTCGGTTAAGGTTTGGCCCACCAGAAAGGTCAGAAACCCATCGACGTCCAGGACTGCCTCCAACCGATCTCGGCGGGTCCGCATGGAGGCGCGGGCCGCCGCGACCAGCGCTTCCAGATCACGTTGATCGTCTGGCCCCTTGCCCACATCCCGCTCTAACCCCTGGTCTAAATCGCGGAGGAATCCGCCATCGTACAAGTTCCCTGGACCGTTGGTCCCCATGGGGAAATTGCGCTTGAGAAACAGCGAATCGTACCCCTCCTTCAATACGTACAATCCCACGTCCCGACCGTTCAGGGTCACCAGGGCGTGGGTCGCGCGCGCCGTCGGCACGCCCGAGCGCCGATACAGTTCGCTCGCAATCAGCTCATTCAGATACGAGTTATCTTGGACCGAATTGTTTAGGTGAAGTTTGTCGAGGCCAAAGCAGTGCTGACCTTTGTTGAACTTGTCGAAGTTCAGCGTCAACGCCGGCTTATCGTCCCAACCGCGAGAACTGCCCGCGGCGCCCTTGAGGTGGAGACCCACGTTTTCGAAGCGGTTCGTGCCGACGACCACCGTGGCTTCGACGTACTCTCGCGGCTGGCGTCGGAGCTTTTGCACCAGTTTTGACGGAACCGTGATTTCGAATCGTCGGATCGGCCCAGCGAAGAAAGCATCCGTGTCCGCGGGTGGGAGGGGCTGCCGAGCCGGCATTGGCGGTGTGTCCGCAACCGAACCGGAGGCGGACCGCCCGCACGCGCCAATCAGCACCAGGCAAAAGCTCCAAACAATGACTTGCAGGCTGCGCATCACCGCGTAGTGGACGCCATCGCCGTCGCGGTGTTCAAGTACGCCGAGTCGCCGGTTCGTGACATTTACTCTACTTCCACACG
The DNA here is from genome assembly GCA_003445095.1 of Verrucomicrobiales bacterium. Classification (GTDB taxonomy): domain Bacteria; phylum Verrucomicrobiota; class Verrucomicrobiia; order Limisphaerales; family UBA9464; genus UBA9464. Next base: position 4,789 of record DLVS01000578.1, on the reverse strand, counting down.
GACTCGGTAGAATTGTTTCGAAAATATTGCCTCCCGAAGATCCGACAAGCTCATCGAGCCCCCCGTCCCTGAGCTCGGAGCGCCGACCGTTTGCCAGTCCTGGAGGTCTCCGCTCGCTTCGAGGGCATAGCGCCACCCCGAGCGACTCTCAAATTCCACGGTGGACACTCCCGCGGCTACCCACCGCAACTCGCCGATCGGGGGATCGGGAACGGTGATGACCACATTATCCAGCCAACCTTGCGCCCGCAGGGAATCGCCGAAGGACGTCGTCTCGTCCCATACCATCACGGCGAAGGCATCCAGCGTGATCGGGCCGAACGCCTCATCCAACACTAGGGAAATGGTAACGGCGGCGCCTCCACTTCGGCGCGCAGTCATCGACACCGTTCGTTCCGCTGCGCGATAGACAACTTCGACGTGTAAGGCTTGAGACAACTCCCACTCGAAGGGAAAGTCGAAATTGGCCCGAACTCGTCCCGCATTATCAAAGCTGACCAGGGACAACGTGGGCTCCACTTCACCGTAACCCGGAATTAACCCTGCGGGAAACCAGTTGAACTCGAGGGTATCTCGCGCTTGCCCGGCGCCTCGGCGATAGTTGTTTGACGTCGCTTGCGCCAAGTTCACCAGGCCCACGGCGACCTGCATCGCTCCCGGCCGGCCGTTACGGACCCCACCCGCAGCCTCCGTGAGTGCGAGATCAAAGCTGAACGAGAAATCGTCCACCCGCGTCAGCGTCACACCCAATGGGCGCGCGAAGAAGCTATGTCCGTTGGTGGTGTCCCAGGTGACGTTCAGCCGCTCCAAAGATGCGTTCCATGCGAATAAGTCATGGTTTCCTGATGCTACCCAGCCGCGTTGGGTCGGGTCGTCGGCGAAGTCTTCCAGGAAAGTCACCGCCCATGCGGGATTCCCAACCCATAGGCCTAGGATCAGAATCAACACGGGGTGCAGAAGACCCAATGCACCATTTTTCGACCACGCGTTCGCTTTAGCACCGATCGGTGAAAGGGATGTAGGTTGGTCGCGCGGCATCTTAGCCAGAACCAGGAGGTGGTTTTGGGGGGCACGCCCGCCCCGGGCGTCGCGGCGGGCGCCTCGCCCGCCACACTGACGCGCGTCACTGCGAACTAATGGATGGCCACTCCACACGCCCAACGCGGACGGCGATGGCTCCGTCCGCAACGCCCGGGGCGGGCGTGCTCCCCGATTCAATTGCATAGTTCGCCTTTAGGAACCCTCTCGGTCTGGCTCACCTTCTAGCCATGGACAATGTCGGCAATCATTGCCGCAGCAATAGCCACGCTTTTGGTGATATTGAGCGGTAAACACCATCTGTCCGGTTGAGGCGTCGAGGTAGAAGTCATCCGGCCCGGATGGTTGGAGCGGGTGGGCGGGCCGAATTGCCTCAACGCAACGACGGCACACGCAGGCACGATCCCGGGCAGCGCGCGGCACGTGGTCGCGTAGGTCCGCCGGAAACTCAGCGCCCTCGCACCAGCACGACTCGTGGTCGAGCGACGGTGAGGGGCGCTGACACCCATTCAATTCGCCACAGAGCGGGCACCGCTCCGGGGGGCAGCTCTGGTCCAACAGAGCCAGCATTTCTTGCAGGTGCATCAAGGGTTGGTAGCAATCACATTTCTTCGCCAAGCCAGAATTACCGACCCCAGCGCTAAGAGCGCCCAGCCTGCTGGCTCGGGAACTGCCGAAACCTGACTGAAGGCATCGACCTCAATCTTCCCCGACAAGACATCGATTCGGACGAAGTTCACTGCCGGTAACTCCACCGGCAGTCCTTGGGCATCCTCGGCCCAGGCCAGATCAAATCCCGCGCCACCGCCGCTCGCCGAATAAAGTGCGCGAATGCCTTCGAGCGTTAACCCGGCGAAGGCTGTAGTCCCCAAAGCCGGATTCACCGGTTGGCTAAAGTTGCCCTGACCATCGGTTGGAAAGAGGGCTTCCACCGCCGGAGCAAGCGCCGGATTTAGCGTGAAAAACTGGGTCCCGTCCGCGCTGACCGAAACCCGAGTTTGACCGGTCTGCGCGCCGAACATCCCTCCGTCCGTCGCCGGAGTGCCGATGTAATTAAATTCAGAGTCAAACGCGTTGGTGATGATGAACCCCGCGCCGCCAAAGATCAGAAAGTCGAGGCCGTATGAATGCGCGGGGTCGTTGAGAAGTGGTGTTGCAAATTTTACCGTCAATGACCCGCCCGCACCGATACTCACCAACTGGGAATCCAGATAGGCAGTGTTGAATGGGTCCACCGGACCTCCGAATGGGCCAGGAGTAATCCGGCTAGGTTCCCCCAAGGCCGCCGCCGGATTCGTGTAGCCGTTGGCGGCTCCACTGCCGGCCTGGTAGTCGTGGACTTGACGGGCAAACTGCGCCTGGCCTTGGCCAAGCGTGAGAACCGCAACGCCGAGGAAGGCGAGCGGACGAATCCAACAATGATATTTCATGTCTTCGGGCAACCATTTTCCCGCGGTGTTCCTGCCGCGGGGCACTGTGGTCCACAAGACCAGTGCGAGAGATAGGCGCCTGGATTTTGGTGACTCGCTTCGTACGCGCGATGCCCAAAAAGAAACGCCTTCCTCCCGCAAAGCCGAGAATGAAGGCGTCCAAGACATTCTGGAATCCCGTCCGGCAGACAAGCCAAACAGGACTGGCCTCATCCTTCGCTGGGCGGCGAAGCGGAATCGTCCCAGACGAAACGAAACCAAATTTGTTCCGCCAAAGGACGATTCCTGACGAGCACTGCCGGCGCGATATCCGGACTTCGGGTTTCTAACCTCGCTCCCGCCTTCCCGGAGCTCTCTCCAGTGGCTTCCCGGACGAAATGAACCATCCATGGGGAGTCTGTAACCCGATACCGTGGCGCGACCGTCCCTGATTCACACAGGGTTCCCGCTACTCCGGCAGTGTTTTGAAACGATGTCCCGCCCACTGGGCGGAACGCTTCAAGGAACGTGGCGCGGAGTAAGCACCGAGCCCACGCTCGATTCAACCGAAATCCCATGACCCCCACGACCCCAATTTCTATCTATTATTGCGAAAGTGGCTTCAGAGATCTCCGGCACTGCGAGCCGCGCAATCTATGGAGTGCGGAGGCAAGCGGAGCGCGACTCCGCTTTGGAATGGCGCTAAAGACCCCGATTTCGCCGGGGGATTATTCCACGCGGGTCCGGCAGCCAAAGCGCCGTCGCCACTGCGTGTTGCCGGCGCACTCCAAAGTAACGGCACACACTTTCGCAACGAGCAGGAACAGAATGCCCGGGGCACTTCTCCCCCAGCGCCTCGCTGCCCGATTGGCCTTTAATTAGCGGAGATTAGCGTTTATCAGCGGTTCAAGATCGGAATGCGGGCGGCAACCCCGCATCGTCGAGCGCTCGGTCCAACAAATCGGTGAGCTTTAACTCGCGAGCCCATTACATGAGGTACTCGCGAGCCAACGTCGGCCCGTGGGCCTCCAGCACGCCCAGTACGTCGTTCCATTGCCGTTCCGATACCTCGCCGCCCTCGCGATACCACTGGAGCTTGGCTAGCAGCGTGTCTTCGGCCGACGCGACATAGAACTGCGTCTGGCCATCCGCACTCACCGCCTGCAAGACCCGCCGGCGCATTTGCATGAGATGGAACGGATCACTGCGGGCCACAAACACGTCCACCTTCAGGATAGATTCAAGGTGGATGATGTTGAAGCTGCGGGTCGAAGCGACGGCCTTTCGAATCGCGTCGAGATCCGCGTAAAAGTCGGGTTGGAGCAGTCGGGCCAACGGCTCCGCCTGGTGGGGACCAAGGCCCGCAACAAAATCCGCATCCGCCGTAGCGCGGTAAATGCCGTGAACCGAACTGGCCATCGACCCGCCGAGAAAATACGGAATGGACAATGCGTCGAAGGCACGGACCACCCGTAGATTGACTTGGGTCTGCTCGGCATCCATCAGTCAGCGGGCGCCGCGCCGTAAGCCTTTGACGCCAGTTCCGTTCCGAGATAAATCTCGGCGAAGCGGCGACGCAATTCGGCGGGAGTCGCGTGACGATGCCGACTCCGGAGTCCGGCCCAGCAAAGCTGTCGAGCTGTCAAGCTCATGCGGTCGGTCAATTGAAGCCGCCGCCATGCGGGGGTCTGCCGGATCAATTCAATCAGCACTCGCTCGGCCTCGGGACTCGTATCCGGCGATTGAGTTCTCATGAGAGTGAAAGAATACGATCCCCAAGTGCCCCATGTCGAGCCGGGTGAGGCGCAAGTCCTGGTGGCACGCTTCGCGAGGCCATTCGCCGGGGAGTCACCAAGGCGTTGACTCGCGCTTGGGGCACGGCTCGGTGGAAACCTCGCGCACCGCCTCCTTCGCTCCGGACTCCGAGGCGCCGACGGTCAGTTTGGCGGGAAAATAAACTGAAAGAAGTCCGGAAATGGCGTGTTCAACCCCTCGTTATGGGCAAGACACGGATTCCGCCGACACTCCTCGCGTTACCTCTCGGACTTGCCATCGCGGCGGCTCAACCCGTCATCACGACCCAGCCTCAGCCGCAGACGAAGTTTGCCGGCGAGAGTGCCCTGCTGTCGGTGGAAGCCACTGGCACGCCGCCCCTGTCCTATCAGTGGTTCAAGGCATTCACACCGCTCGAAGGCCAGACCAACTCCACGCTGTCGCTAACCAACCTCCAGGCGGCGGACCGAGGCACTTATTCGGTGATCGTTTCGAACTTGGAGGAGCCCGTGACGAGCACTCCAGTTGAGGTGATTGTGGTGACGGCTCCGAGGATCACGCCGGCAAAC
>DLVS01000402.1 GCA_003445095.1 Verrucomicrobiales bacterium | reverse complement strand
GTCCCCTTTTCGCACCCAATTCATTCGGCTCATTTCACATCGCAAGGACCGCGAGTGATTTCAGTGAACGGCTCGGAAGTCTCGGTTTTGCATGGACTGGACGGGAGCGTGCTGGCGGGTCCGCTGAACCACACCTACCAATCTGGTGCGCAAGTCGAAGTTGCCACATTCAGCCGGGACGGCAGCCGTCTGATCGTGGGTTCTCGTAATTCGGAATTGCGCGTCTGGAACGCAACCAACGGGCTACCAATCACAGAAGTCTTAATTGCCGGAGGATCTGGGCCGAGTCTGGCCTTCAGTCCGGACGGCAAGTCGTTCATCGTTGGCTCCTACGGCTCAGGGCTCTGTTATGTTTACGACACTGGAACCTCGCCGCCAAAGCGGATCGCGCTTGAGCACTCCGGCTATGTGGGGTGCGTGGATTTCAGCCCCAGCGCGGCCAGTGCGGTCACGGGGGGCGGTGACGGCGTGGCCCGGATCTGGGATGTCGCCACAGGCAAGTTGATCACCGATTCGATTCGGCGGGACCGCGGGATCCGAGTCGCCCAGTTCGATCCGTCAGGGAAACGGGTCATTACTTCTTCCTGGGACGGAACGATTCGTCTTTGGGATTCGGGTAACGGCACGCCATTGAGCGAGGAGCTTCACTATGAGGACCCACTCGGCCGGTGGGGACCCGTGTCTCCGGACGGCAGTTCACTGTTCTTGATTTCAGCGGGCATCCGAGTGTCTCCTGACGGCAGTTCACTGCTTTTGATTTCAGCGGGTAACGCTCAAGTCTGGGATCTGCGGCCGGGGCGCGCGTTGGCCGAGCCGGACTGGAATTCGAACTACGGCGACACGCGTCACACCAGTCCAGACGGGCGGTTGGAAGTGAAATTGTACGGCCGATACAACGGTATGCCCCTCCAAGCGCAGATCTTCGACCATCGGACCCAGGAGCCCTTAACGGGTAAGGTCGTGTTCGAAGCCAACATTTTGTCCGCACGGTTCAGCCCGGACAGTCAACGCCTCGTCTTGGGTATTGGCTTAATCAATCAAAGTGGCAAGGGCAGGGCAGAAGTGTTCGACACAAAAACCGGCCAACAGCTAATGGAACTCCCCGTTGACGGTTGGGCCGTCCTGAACGCGGAATTCAGCCGAGATGGCCGAAAGATCGCCACGGGGGCAAAAGAGGGGTATGCCCGGGTATGGGATGCGCAGACTGGGGCGCCGATCACCGCACCTCTACTCCACGGTCACGAGGTTAAGGAGGCGAAATTCAACCGGAACGGAACTCTGTTGCTTACTATCGGTGGCCCAACCGCACGAGTATGGGACGCTAAGACCGGCACCAACGTGTTGACCCTACCACATCATGGAGACGTCCACTGCGGTGAATTCAGCCCGGACGGAACCCTCGTCGTGACGGCTGGCGACGATCGGGCGGCAAGGATTTGGGAGGTGAAGAGCGGACGGATGTTGCACGATCTGCGGCATGAAGCCGCGGTGCTCCGCGCCGCGTTTAGCCCCGACGGGATCCGGTTGGCCACTGGTTCTCAGAACAATGTCAGCCGAGTTTGGGACGTCTCCACGGGACAGCAACTCACGGAAGCGCTGCGCCCTCCTGACCCGGTCGGGCGTTCAGGCGTCTATTTCCTGAACTTTGTCGATGGCGGGAAGCGGCTGGCGACGGAAGCGTCAGGCAGCAGGCTCCTTATCGATGTGCCTAGCGCGGCGGATCCCATCCCGTCATGGCTGGCAGATCTCGCGGAAGCAGTCGGCGGTCAACGTCTGAGCGAGGGCATGCAAGCCGAGCCCGTCTCTCCGCGTCAGCTTTTCCTCCTCAAGGAACAAATCAATGCCACCGGGAACGCAACGGCAGACGGGTATCTACAATGGGCCAGGTGGTTCTTTGCCGATCGAACTGCACGAACGATCTCGCCCGGATCCAGAATCACCGTTCGAGAATACATCGAGAAGAGTACTAAAGAGAATGACCCCAAGTCATTTGAGCTCGATACCGCGGAACAGTTGGCCAACGGCGACACCGAACTGCTGCTCCGGATCTTGCAAGCAAGCGAACGGCTTAAGAACTTGGAGAAGGCGCGGACCCTGCAGGAGCAGGCCCGTGTGCTGTGGCAACAAGACAATTTCACGGGAGCTGTGGCCGCGTACCAGGAAGCCCTGGACATTCGTAGGAAATACTTAGGACATGAACATCTGGAGGTAGCCGACCTGCTCGATGAGCTCGCCTCCCTGTACCAACATGGCTTGGGCAAGTTGGCCGAGTCGGAGTCCCTCTGGCGTGAAGGGCTGGCGATTCGCCAGCGACTTGTGGGAAACGGAGACTACGAAGTAGCCCGGAGACTCGACGCTCTCGCCAGCGTGCTTGAAGCCCAGGGAAAATTCTCGGATGCCGAAGTCCCGTTAAGGGAATCACTCGCAATTCGCCTGGATTCGATGGACAGCAAAGTGAGCTCGCCCAACGAAGATTCGGATGCGGATCTCATTGCGCGTTTGGTCTTCGTCCTCCGCCAGCAGGGCAAGCTAGCAGAGGTTCAAACTCTCTACGGCGAGGTCATGAAGGTCGGGGACACTTCCCTGTTGCGGTACCTCGCGTGGCGACTGGCGACATCTAAGGATGCGACATCACGAGATGGACCGAACGCCGTTATTCTCGCGAAAAAGGCCGTGGAAACCGCCAATCGGAAGGAACCATTTGTGTTAGATACCTTGGCCGCGGCCTACGCAGAAGCCGGCCAATTTGAAAAGGCGATCAGCATTCAGAAAGAGTCGATCGCCCAAACGAATGACGAGGAGCGCAAGGCCGAGCTTCTCTCACGGTTGAAGCTCTTTGAATCGAATACTCCCTATTATCCGAAGGACTAAAACGAAATAGGCCAGTGAACGACGTAACCCAAATTCTCGGTGCGATTCAGCAGGGCGACCTGAAGGCCGGGGATGAATTACTACCCCTGGTCTATCAGGAACTTCGCCGCCTCGCTGCGTCCAAAATGGCAAGCGAATCGCCCGGTCAGACACTTCAAGCTACCGCGCTGGTTCACGAGGCGTGGCTGCGACTGGTCGGTTCCGAACAGCAGACCTGGCAAAATCGCGCCCACTTCTTCGGCGCGGCGGCGGAGGCGA
>DLVS01000393.1 GCA_003445095.1 Verrucomicrobiales bacterium | reverse complement strand
GTCACCCAAATCGGCCTCGGCAGTTTCGCGACGCTCGAAAACAAACGGGTCCCAGGAAGCTGGCACTCCCTCGCGATCGGACCTTACGTGGGTCAGATGGGGAATCTGCTTCAGCAAATCATTGCAGACCGCAATTTCGCGCGGGCTGTCTTCGGTAAGCGAGACGCGGATCGTATCGCCCAGCCCATCGCAGAGCAGAGAACCGATCCCGATGGCCGACTTGATCCGGCCATCCTCGCCTTCGCCGGCTTCGGTGACTCCGAGGTGCAGGGGATAGTTCCAATCAGGGCCTTCCTGATCGAGGCGGGCCGCCAACAATCGGTAGCACTCGATCATGACCTTCGGGTTCGAAGACTTCATCGAGAACACGAAGTTGTGAAAATCGTGCTGCCGGCAAATGCGGGCGAACTCGAGCGCGCTTTCCACCATGCCGAGCGGCGAATCGCCGTAACGGTTCATGATGCGGTCGCTCAGCGAGCCGTGATTGGTACCAATCCGCAGGGCGCGACCAAGGCGTTTGGCCTCGAGTACGAGCGGCGTGAACTTCTCTTCGATCCGACGCAACTCAGCCGCGTAGGCGTCATCGGTATATTCCTTGACGGCAAATTTCTTCGAGTCGGCATAGTTGCCTGGATTGATACGGACCTTTTCGACCCACTTCACGGCTTCCAGGGCAGCATCCGGTTTGAAATGGATATCGGCCACAATGGGGACGTGGCAGTTGCGGGCGCGGAGCTCCCTGACGATCAACTCGAGGTTAGCTGCATCTTTGACCGTGGGCGCGGTGATTCGGACGATCTGGCAACCGACGGCAACTAAATCGAGTGTCTGTTGGACACACTCGGCCGTGTTCATCGTGTCACACGTAAGCATGGACTGCTTGACGACAGGATGGGCGCCGCCGATCACGACTCCGCCGCGGGCAGGATCGCCGACGGCGACCTCACGGGTCGGCCGACGATGGTAAGACCAGAGGGACGAGCAATAACTCATCGAAATACGAAAGGCAGTTTAAGCTGAATTCGGACCTTGGGAAACCAGGAAACTGCCCCGCCTTTGTTGTGGGGCGAGTCCCGAACTTGGCGGCGGTTAGGTTACTGAAACCGAAGCCAGGGCTGTGGACGCTTAAGGCGGCGTTGGGGAAGCCTTCTCCGGAGTCGCCACCGGATGTTCAATCACATTCTTTTGCCTCAGCAACTGACCAAACAACGAGGCCCGGCGAATGTCGTAAAACGTCACGTACAGCATGAACGAAATCAGCAAAACCGCGAATCCAGTAGTCACGACCTCCTGGAAACGCACTCCCACTCGCCGACGGGTGATGAGCTCGTACAACGCCATAAGGATGTGTCCGCCATCAAGCACCGGCAGGGGGAGCAAATTGAGCAACGCGAGGTTGATGTTGAGCATCACCATGAAATCGAGGGCGAGCCGGTAATCGGTGTTAACATCCACCGCAAGCTTTCCGAGGATACCTACTGGGCCGCTCATGTCCTTGGCCGTTACCCCCGTCTCCTTCGAGTGAAACAGCGCCGAGAACGTCTTTCCCATCAAGTTGAGGACCTTTGAGAACTGCTCGATCGGATTCGGGCCGGGGCGCTGGACCTCGTAATGGCCCCCGGCGAAACCGACACCAATTCGGCCCCGCTTGGCCTCGGCATCAAACACCGGAGTAACGGTAAACTCGAGCTTCTTACCGTCACGTTCGACCACCACTTCGCATGGACGCCCCTGACCTTTGTTGATGACTTCGCTGAGGTGTTCCTGATTGAGGACGTACACCCCATCGAACGAGAGAAATTTGTCGCCGGTTTTCAGCCCGACTTTCTCGGCCGGCATCCCGGGTTGGACGAGGCCGATGATCGGGCGTTCCTGAGGTTCGAGGTCGAGCCACTTGAGTCCCAAGGCCTCCGATCGCTTGGTCGGCAATTGAAACGTGATTCGCTGGCCTCCGCGCTCCACAGTAACGGGCACCACGTTAGTCAAGGCCGTGATCACCTCGAGATTGATGTCCTGCCAAGAGTTCACCCGATGGCCGTTGACCTCGACAATGCGATCGCCGCCGCGGACCCCCAGTTTTCCTTCGGTTGAGGTCGCGTCCACGGGCCCGATCACCGGGGGATTGACGAGAATCGGGAGTCCGATCACCCAAATCACACAAGCAATCGCCAGGGCGAAAATGAGGTTCATCACGGGCCCCGCGAGAGCGACTAGGATTCGAGACCACGGAGAAGCGGGAGGAATATCTCCGGAGGCTTTTCCTTCAATGGCTTCGGAAGTGATCATTTGGGGCAGCTTCACGAATCCGCCGGCGGGAATCCATCGAACCGACCATTCGATGCCATCGCGGAACCACGAGAAAATCTTCGGGCCGAATCCAATCGCAAAACCCAACACAATCATGCGGCGCCGGCGGGCCATCCAATAATGACCGTACTCATGGACGAAGATGCTCGCCCCGAAGAGCAGCAGCACGGCGCCCCCCACATACAGCCAGGTCAATGGTTCCATAGCAATTGGGGTACGCTACGTGTCGCCGGGCAACGTGGCAACGGGGACGGAGCAGATCGCCGAAGTGGCGGCGAGTTCGACTTTGGCGCGGATTAGCGACCGGACCTACGCGGCCTCAGTTCAAGGCGGACTGGAACTCCCTGATGCCGCACGCGCATCGAATCCGACCAAGAAATCCGGACGTGAGGCGCCTTGGTGTCGGCGACGTCAGGTTGATCCGCAACCAACCTTTCAGCCGGACCGAATTCGGAAGAATTTCGTGTCGGTTCGACGACCTTGGCCGATGGTCCGTCAAAACTCGTTCCGCATGGATATTTCGAACGTTACTTTCTTCCGCAGCTTCCCGGATCTGGCGTCATGCCCGGTAGACGCGCTCCCCGAGTTCGCTTTTACCGGGCGCTCCAACGTGGGCAAGTCGTCCCTCCTGAACTTGCTCGTGGGAAAACGCGACCTCGCTAAGGTCTCGGCCACACCCGGGCACACCAAGCAGATCAATTTCTTCACCGTCAATGGCACGTGGCGCCTCGTCGATCTTCCAGGCTACGGCTTCGCCCAAGTAGAACGAAAGGAACGCGGTCGATTCAGCAGTTCGGTGGCAGAATACTTGGCGAACCGGACCAATCTGGAGTGCGTGTTTGCCCTGGTGGATTCGTCGCTTCCGCCGCAGACGATCGATCTCCAATTCATCGAAGGTCTCGTGGACCACGCCGTGCCTTTCGTTTTGGTGTTTACCAAGACCGACCGAGTCAGTTCAGACAAAGTTCGAGAAAATATCGAGGCCTTCAAAAAGCGGCTCTCCGAGTGGTGTGAACAAATCCCTGAAATCCTCACCACCTCTTCGGTCAACCGTCAGGGGCGGCAGGCGTTGTTGGCGATCATCGACTCCCTCCTCAAGCCCGAACAAAAGCGCCGTCCTCAGCCCAAACCTCCGCGACGCAATACCCCGTGGTGATGACAGAACCAAGGTGGCGACGGCTGCGGAACGGGTGTTCTACCTTTTCTATCCCGCCGGAGCCGACTACCGAAGCCCCTTGGTAAGGCCGTCTTGCCTACCCCCACGACCGATTTTGCAGAAGAACTGCTGAATGCGCTGCGTTCGCTGGCGCACGCAGGAACAAATCGGTGAGAGTCATGGGTCAGGTCGGTGAATCGCTGTTCCGACTCCACACGGCCGGCGGATTGCGGGCGATCCCTGGATTCCTAGCACTTCGCGTTTGCCGTCCTACCGTCGGCGGGCCTAGAAGTAGCGGCGCTTACGCCTCATGCCCTTTCGCTGTTCCATCGCGGTCCGATTTTGGCTCCTCATTCTCGCCATAAGTGCGACTGGGCTGCCGCGCGCCGACGCTAAGATTCAGTTCGATGTCTTCCCGGGCTACGACAATACCGTTCGCGCTGGGGCCTGGTACCCCATCACCATCGAAGTGTTCAATGACGGTCCGTCGTTCGACGCCGTGGTCGAATTGTCGGCGGGCCAGTTTGGGAGTGTCGTCACTCGTGTGCCGGTGGAATTGCCGACCAATACCCGCAAACGTTTCTCGGTGCCGATGTTTGCGACGTCACAAAATTTTTTATCGGTGGATGGCCGCTTGCGGGACGCCAAGGGGAAAGTACAGGACGAACGCACGGGCCAGCGCGTCGGTCTGGTCGGATGGGACGTGCCTTTGCTGGGTGCGCTCCCCGGGAGTTTTAGCGCTCAACCGTCCTTTCCCGAGCGGGAGAAGACTCGGCCGGAATGGCAACCGCGGGTGGCGCGAATGCAGGCGGAGATTTTTCCCGACCGTTCCATCGCCCTCGAAGGACTGAACTCCTTGTACCTGAATTCAGCCCGGGCGCTGGAACTCAAGGAGCCACAAGTCGCCGCCTTGGAAACGTGGGTCCATAGTGGAGGACAACTGATCATCGCGATCGATCAACCGAACGACGTAACTTCCACCCCGTGGTTGCGGCGGCTAGTGCCCGCAGAGTTGGGGGGGATGACCAGTGTTCGAATCGGGCCCGCCTTGCACCGTTGGTTGGTCGAGGAGCCATGGAGTCCTCAGTTCGCCTTCCGGACCGCGTCCCCCGAAAACGCCGCCGACTCCGGAGCCGCTTATGCGAACCTGATTACGGACCTCGCGTTCGAAGTCACCGATGTCCCGCTCCTCGAACTGCGCGCCCGGGGCGGCCAGGCGACGAAGACGGCCGACGTTCGAACCTGGATGGTCAGCGCGCCGGTCGGGCGAGGCCAGGTGGTCATCCTGGCGGTCAATCCGGAACGCGAACCGATGAAGTCGTGGAAGCATCGCCCCTGGTTTTGGGCCAAGATCTGTGGAGTGCCAGAGCGTTTTCTTACGGCAGGTGACTTCCAGTTCCGCGGGGGCCGTGGGTTGGATTCCGTATTTGGAGCGATGATTGAGACGCGGCAAATCCGCAAACTCCCGATTGGCGCACTGCTGTTATTGCTGGTGGTTTATTTGGCCGTGATCGGTCCTTTCGATCAGTGGTGGTTAAAGAAGATCAAACGCCCGATGCTCACGTGGATCACCTTCCCGACCTACGTGGCGTTGTTTTCAGGGCTAATTTATTTCATCGGGTACAAACTGCGGGCGGGCCAAACGGAGTGGAACGAATTGCAATTGGTCGATGTACTGCCCCATGCCGATCCGACCCGGGCGACGTTGCGGGGCCGGACCTTTGGCAGCATCTATTCGCCAGCGAACGAGACCTACAAGCTGGTGAATGAAGCTCCGGAGGCGGCGTTGCGGGGAGAGTTCAAAAATCTCTTCGGCGGTTCACCGGACCCAGGCCGCCTCACGATCACGCTCGCGGCCCAAGGTTGGACGGCCGACGCCTTCGTACCGGTATGGACGAGCTCGCTAAATGTCGCGGATTGGGCCGATGTCGGTGACGCGCCGTTGGTCGCCCGTGAGGTTCGACCGGGCCGATTCGAAGTAGAGAACCGAACGCGCGGGCCGTTGGGACCGGTCTGGGTAATCAGCGGCACGCAAATGTCGCGCCTCCCCGAGTTGCGAGCCGGCGCGACGGCGGAGATTGAACTCGACGCGAACGGAGCGGAGTCATTTTCCGAAACACTGAGCCGTTGGCAGGCGGAGTTCTTTGCCGCGATTGGCAACCGGGAACAGACCTTTGGCTCCAACGAGCGTCGCTACATTGACGACTGGCCCGCGGCCAGCGTGGCTGCGTCGTTTCCGTCGATGCTCAATCGAAGCGCCGGCGACGGTCAGGGTTACGTTTGGCCGGCCGGATTTGATCTCAGCCCCGACTTGCGCCGAGGCAACACTCTGGTCCTGGCCTGGATGCCGAATTCCGGAGTCCTTCCGCCCGCGAACCGCTTTCCTGCGGTCCGGAGTCGGCGAGGTGCTCTGCTGCGGTTGGATGTCCCCTCGGCTCCCTGAACGATTCTTTGCTCCAATATGACTCCGCCTCCGGAAAGCTCCGCCGTTCAAACCCGCAACCTGGGTCGCACCTTTGGCAGCATGGTTGCCCTGGGCGGCCTCAACCTCACGGTCAACCGCGGGGATCTGTTCGGATTTATCGGGTCGAATGGTGCGGGCAAAACCACCACGCTCCGAATTCTCGCAACCTTCCTCACGCCTTCGAGCGGGACGGCCGAAGTCTTGGGTCTCGATGTGGTGCGCGACGCCGACCGGGTCCGGCATCTCATCGGCTACATGCCCGACTTTTTCGGAGTGTATAAGGATATGGAGGTCACCGAGTACCTCGATTTCTTTGGCGCCTGTTACAAAATTCCCGCGGTCCAACGAGAAAAGACCGTGAACGACGTGTTGGAACTCGTGGGGCTGAGTGAAAAGAAAGGTTCCCTAATCGGCGCTCTTAGTCGCGGCATGCAGCAGCGCCTCGGCCTGGCTCGCGTGTTGATCCATGACCCGCAATTGTTGCTCCTCGATGAACCGGCGAGCGGACTCGATCCACGAGCCCGCATCGAAATGATGGCAATCTTGCAGGAGCTTCAGCGAATGGGGAAAACGATCATCATTTCGTCTCATATCCTCTCCGAGCTCCAATCACTCTGCAATCAGTGCGCCATCATTGAGCGAGGGCAATTGATCTACAGCGGGCCGATCAAAGGGGTGAAGTCAGGGATGAGCGATGCACGGGCATTCTGGGTTCGTGTCGCCGGTGCTCCGGACCAGGCCCGTGAGTTGTTACTTCAGCGCCCGGAGATCCAAGGCGTGGAAACGACTGACGGTCGGCTCAAGGTTGTGCTGAAAAACAACGACGACGATGGCGGCTGCATTGCGGAAACACTAGTCGGCGCGGGGCAACGATTGCTGGAATTGCGCGAAGACGAGCTGGGACTGGAAGAGGTATTCTTGCGAGTGACCAAAGGGGATACGCAGTGAATGGGGCAGTGGCAGGTGGTCAGTGGTCAGTCATCAATCGTCGAAGAAAACGCGAGGATTTGTCGATGGCACACTCAAATCAACCGCTGACAACTGACTACTGACTTCTGATCCTGCCTTGAACCCTGTTATCCAACGCGAGCTGATCGAGCAGAGCCGGAGCCCGGTTTTGTTTCGGCTTCGTTTGATTGCGGCAGTGGCGGTGATGGGCGCGTTGGTTTGGGGCATGACAATTTGGGCGGAGATGGCCCGCAACGGGGGGACGATGTTTGGCCCGTGGGGTACGATGCTATCCGAAGGTGGGTTCTTGTTCGAACGAGTGCAGTTGACCCTTACACTGATCATCCTCGCGCTGGCGCCGACTTTGACGGCCGATGCCATCGCGCGTGAGCGACGCGAATCGACGCTGAACTTGTTGGGCCTGACGCCGCTCAGTCCGGTGGGCGTGGTGGTGGGAAAATGCGCCGCCAACGGCTTGCGAGCGCTGACGCTCTGGCTGGCGGCGATTCCGGTGGTGACGATTCCATTCCTGTTAGGCGGGGTCAGTGGCCGGCAAATGATTGAATCGGTCGTCGCACAGTTTGCAGGTCTAACGCTTGGGCTGGTAGCCGGTTTGTTGGGGAGTTCGATAACTGTACATTTCCGACGCGCGCTGGCGTTGGCGTTTGTGATTGAGGTGGCCGTGTTACTGGCGGCGATCGTCTTGTATCTTTGTTTCTGGACTGGGGTGGCCGGCTTGAATCGGTGGCTGGGAACCCGATTGCCGATTGACGCGGTCATCCAGGTCGGCTGGAGCGAGTCAGCGTTCGTCAATCTGCCTCCCAGTCTGACGGGTTCATCGCGGTTCAATTTTGCGTGGACACTCAATCTCGTGTCGCAACTGCTGATCGTTGGAGTCATTGGCACCTTGGTGGTGCTGTTTGTGGCGCGCCGCGTGAAGAAGCTATGGCAAGAGGAACCTCCGCGGCCTGAAACGCTCGAGCTACAGCGACAACTGACTCAACCAATCCTTTTCCCTGGTTGGATGCGGCAACGTCAGCGAGCCCGTCTGTCTCGCAACCCACTCCTGTGGATTCAGCATCGAACCGTCGCCGCGGCGCTCACTCGCTGGGGCTGGATCTCGGTGGTGATGGTGATTTGGATGATGATCGCCACGACTGGAGGTTGGATGGGTGGATTCGGGTCTGGGTTCAGCATGCCGATGTGGATGGGCCCGATGCTGCTCTTGGGTGGAATGGCGTTCAGTGCGGCGGGAGGATTTCGAGTCGAACGCGAGAACGGCACTTTGGAATTGCTCTTAGTCACGCCGCTCACGACAGGCCATTTGCTGCAAAGCCGTTGGCTGGCGCACTTGCGCGAATTCGTCTTGCCGGTCGGGTTGCAAGTATGTCTGGCGATCTATGTGCAAGGGTTGTGGCGTCGCGCTGGAGTGGATTTCGAACGGTTCAATTGGTGGCTCATCATGTCGTTATTGACGCTGCCTGCCATTGGTCTCTGGCGAGGATTGCGAGCGCGCAATTTTGTGACGGCCGTTCTCAGCACGATGTTTTGGGGCCTGTTCGTTCCGACGGGCGCGACGCTCATGTTCTCGGCGTTAAACAATCCGGCTTACTTCGGCGACCCGGCGTTGCTGGACTCGGGAGGATGGAGGTTTTTTCTCGAAACGCGGCTCGACTGGGGTGTGCTGCCGGCGGTGTTCCAATTGATGATCGGGCTGCTTGCTTTGATGATCGCGCGGCGTGAACTCAACTTGCGGCAATTCGCGCATATGTCGGTAAGCCGGTAGCCGCCGCCGGAAGAAGGCGCATTCATCCAGCGCGGAGTCGAACACACGGAAGCGGGTCGTGATTCTCCCGCGAGGGAGCGAACTCAGATGGCGCGTCCTTCCGTCCGCGGCTACTTCGGCGGTTACTGGCCTCGCCGTCCAGTGCGTTCGGTTCACCTGCGGTTGCACTCCGGATCCTACTGGCTCAAGCTTGCCCACGATACACGCAGCGAGCCGTACAGGTCTCGGCCACCCCGATTTCAACCAGCATTGGCAAGCCGGGTTTCAATCGGTCCCAGATCCACTGCGCCAAAAGTTCGCTCGTGGGATTATCCAAGCCGGGCAGCTCGTTCAGATAGTTGTGATCGAGCTTGAAAAAAAAAAAAAACAACAAAAACAAATGTAGAGAAAAAAAAAAATAGAAAAAACGAGTGAGAAAAATAAAACTGAAATCAGA
>DLVS01000335.1 GCA_003445095.1 Verrucomicrobiales bacterium | reverse complement strand
CGGGCCGAAAACAGGAGCCCCGAACCAGTCCAGGACGACGAGCTTTGCTTTGATGCTCATGCAGGAGGTACGATTCGATGGAGGCTAGTCGGAGCTGACCGATCCGCAATTGGTGCGATTGAATTCGGCAACGTCGGCTCCCTGAATGGTAAGGCCGTGTTTCAACGCGGCCTCATTCAATTTCGTTGCCCTCGTGAAGGTGAATGTCGCGGCGGCGAACGCGGGAAGCGTTTGTCGGGTGGAGCATTCTCCGTGCGCCGCGAATCTACCTAAGGACTAGGTTTACCACGTCGCACGTCGTGGAACTCGATCCGACCAAGTGACGGTAAGCCCGTGCGGCAATCTTAAAGATCGCCTCGAAGCAACAAGTCGGCCCCGCAACGGCGGAACTCGACGTTCGTCAATCGCGGCGCGGTCTTAAGACTATTGAATCCCTGGCCGCCGACGCCTCGCCGAGCGCTGATCCCTCCGAGCACGAGCGGCCCATAGACGAAGGCGACGCGTTGAGCGAGACCAAGCTCGAGCAGGGATGCGTGAACTTCGCCACCCCCTTCCACGAGCAGACTTGTGACGGAACGTTGCCCGAGTTTTTTGACCAGCCAGCCTAGGTCGGTCCGACCGCCTTTCACCGGAGCGACGACGACTTCAACCCGCGACCGCAAGTCGGCCACTCGACGGGTAGGAGCGCCCTTTCCCACGACGATCACGGTCCGATCCCGAAACTCGTCGTTCAGCATTCGCGAAGTTAACGGAATCCGCGCGTGAGTATCGAGGACCCAACGCTGAGGGCACCGGACTCGCCGACCTATTCGAATCGTCAGTTGTGGATCGTCGGCCAGGGCGGTGTTCACGCCGATGAGCACCGCATCATGCTCCAAGCGCAATCGCATGGCGTAGCGGCGCGCGAGCTCCCCAGTAATCCAACGCGATTCACCCGAAGCGGTGGCGATCTTGCCGTCGAGTGTTAGCGCTGCTTTGAGGGTGATCAGGGGAGTGCGGTGAACGATCCAATGATTGAAGGCGGCATTAAGGCGGGTCGCGTCATCGCCCAACAATCCCGGCCGAACGATAATGCCAGCGTCGCGCAAGACGGCGAAACCACGACCGGCGTGACGCGGATTCGGGTCCGTGGCGGCGACGACTACCTCGCGAATCCCGGCGGCGATGATGGCGTCCGTGCAGGGTGGGGTGCGACCGTGAGTACAACACGGTTCCAGGCTCACAAATAGTGTGGCACCCCGAGGCGACTGTCGGCGTTGAGCAGCGTCACGGAGAGCTTCGATTTCGGCATGCGGTTCACCGGCCCGTCGATGCCAGCCTTCGCCAATGATTTTACCCTTCTTCACTAGCACAGCCCCGACGAGCGGGTTTGGGCTGGCTGATCCGAGTCCTCGGCGCGCCAAGGAGAGTGCCCGGCGCATGAATTTCAGATCCGAGGGACGGCTCATAGAGTCGATGGGGAAGCGTCGACCACCAAGATTGGATGGAGATGGCGGGTGTCAGCCACGAAATCAACTGGGAACGGCTGCAAGGGCGTCAGTACTCCCTGGCGTGATCGGCTTCGTCCGTGGAGTCATCGACTACTCTCAACGCACCGCGAAGAGGGCATCAGCAAACTCCTTGGCCACGAAAGGCTGCAAATCGTCCGGCTGTTCGCCCACGCCAATGAACTTCACCGGGACGCTCAGTTCCTGTTGAATCGCTACCACGGCCCCGCCTTTGCTGGTGCCGTCGAGCTTCGTGATGACCAGGCCAGTTAACGGAACAGCTTTGTTGAATTCGCGCGCCTGATTGAGCGCGTTCAGGCCGGTGGAACCATCCAAAACCAACAGGACCTCGTGCGGCGCGCCGGGAAGTTTTTTGCCAATGACCCGGTGAACCTTCTGTAGCTCGGCCATTAGATTATTCTTGGTGTGAAGGCGGCCGGCGGTGTCCACGAACAACCAACGGGCCCCGCGAGATTGGGCCGCGGCAATGGCGTCGTGCGCGACGGACGCGGGATCGGCCTGGTACGCGCCCGCGACCACCGGAACCTGCAAGCGCTCGCCCCACAGTTTCAATTGCTCAATGGCCGCCGCTCGAAAGGTGTCGCAAGCGGCCAAGACGGCCGGTTCGCCGCGCTGTTGGACCCAATGGGCCAGCTTCGCGCACGTCGTGGTCTTGCCGGTTCCATTAACCCCCACCACCGAGACGACCGTCAGCTCACCAGGTCGCGCGGTCAGCGTGCCCGTGGTGGACGACAGATTCTTCTCCACTTCACGGGCGGCGACTTCGACGAACTCGAGGCCCGCTTTGCCTTGGGTTTCGAAGGCCACTCGCACGGCCTGCAAGATCTGTTGGGTTGTGGCCATGCCCAGATCGGCGCGTAACAGAGCCGCCTCAAGTTCTTCGAGACTCTCGGCAGTCAGCCGCGGCGAGCGGGTAACAATGCGCCGGAGCTCATGGGACAGCGCGGACGTGGTCTTGGTGAACGCCGTTTTGAGTTTATCGAAGAAGCCCACGTGGAAATGATGAATCGAAGTTTAGGCGAGAACCGAGGAACGAACCGGCGTCGGCCGCCGTTCCTTCAAGGCCAGCACCTGGGCATAGGGAATGCGAACGCTCCCGATCAACGGCTCGCCTTTGGACATCCCATGACAGTCGCTGCCGCCGGTTGCCACCAGGCCTAGTTCCTGGGCCAGCCTTTCGTAGGCCGCGGCCGACGACCTGGAATGTTTTGTGTGCCAACATTCGAGGCCATCCAATCCGACGGCAGCGAGTTCGGGAATGATTGAGTCGGCTCGGTAGAGTCCAGGATGGGCCAGTACCGCCACGCCTCCGGCAGCGTGGATAATCTCGATGGCGGTGGCGACGTTCATGCGCGCTTTAGGCACCCAGCCCGGGCGGCCTTTTTTCAGGAAACGGTCGAAGGCGTCGTCGTAGTTGCGGCAATAACCTTGGGCCACGAGCGCTCTCGCTACATGCGGTCGGCCCGGCGATTGGCAATTCGCGAGCGAAAAAACAGTGTCGGCTTCCAACGGAATTCCCCGTTCGTTCAGTCGATGCACCATATCGCGGATCCGGTTGGTGCGAACAGCTTGGAATCCGGCCAAGCGGGAGAGCAAGGGAGGCGACTGGGTGTCGAGCCAGTAACCCAAAATGTGGACCTCGCGGTCGTCATGGTCGGCAGTGAATTCAGCCCCGGGAATGAATTCGAGACCTTCGGCGGCGCAGGCGGCCGCCATTCGTTCACACCCGCCCACCGTGTCGTGGTCCGTAAGCGCCAACGCTGCCAGACCCTCGACCCGCGCGCGGCGCGCCAGCTCCTCGGGCGAAAACGTGCCGTCCGAAAAGAAGGTGTGCAGATGGAGGTCAGCGAACATGCGCGCGCAGCGGAACAAGGGGCAAGAACGCGGCGCGTCAATTTAACTCCTCAATTCGCATCGGGCATTTTGGCCGTCCGCGCCGGCCGCAGGATGTTGTCTTTGACTTTGTCGAGGATGCCGTTGACGAATTTGCCACTCTGGTCGGTGGAGAATTTTTTGGCGATATCCACCGCTTCGTTGATGGAAACCACCGGAGGGATGTCATCCCGGTGGTTCATCTCGAAAATCGCCAGGCGCAAGACGTTTCGATCGACCACCGCCAGCCGGTTCAGTTCCCAATTCATCGTGAACTTGCGAATGATCTCGTCCGTCTCGGCCAAATGGGTGATCACGCCCGTGATCAGACTGTCGGCAAATAGCCGCATGGCCAGGTCTTCCGGTGAAGGCGGAGGAACGTCGAGGCGCTCGCCCCATCGCGCGCCGGGATGCTTTTCCTGCGCGGCGTTGGTGCGTTGCGCCTCCCAGAATTGATCCAACGCCGCCGCCAAATTCTCCGGTGGGTTCAGATCGTACTGAAACAGGAATTGGACGGCGCGTTCTCGGGCCTCGCGACGTTTGCGCATAGCCACAGGATGCCGGTCGCGGTCGGTAGGGGAAAGCGATTTGCGGAGAATCGACCCCACTCGAGAGTGCTGCCCCAGATCGGCCGCAACGGGTGTGCGCCGTCGATGAAGAGTTTGCCCGCACCGATTGGCCGGGAAAGCGCTTTGGTCATTTCGAAGTCAGCGCTCCCGAAACAGTCTCGGCGCGAAGTCGTCAAGGCTGCGACGCCAAGTCTGCCACTCGTGGTCGGTACCTGGCGACGAGTAGAAGACGTTCTTAATCCCCGCGCGATCGAGCGCCTCGTGCATGGCCAAGGTGTTGGCGTGAATTTGTTGCTCGGCCGTGCCCGCGCCCAGCCACAGCAGCTTTACCCGCTGGTTGAACGCCGTTGCATCCCGGAACACGCCCTCATAAGCCGTCGCCACTTCGAAGCCCTGGCGCGGCGGACCGCTCATCGCGCCAATCCACGCAAACTGGTCGAGATTGCGCAGCGTGACATTCAGCGTCTGAGCGCTGCCCATGGAGAGTCCGGCCATCGCGCGATGCTCGCGTCCCGTCTTCGTGCGGAAGTTTGCCTCAATGCTGGGAATCAATTCCTGGAGCATCACATCGGGAAACGCCGCGGTCGCCGCGGAACGATTCGTCGAGGCAGTTGCGTTCGTGAACGCAGCATAACCCGTGTCCACCACCAGAATCATCGGCACCGCCCTCCCGGCGGCAATCAGGTTATCGAGAATGAAACCGGCCCGGCCTTGCTCGACCCAACCGCGTTCATTCTCGCCCGCGCCATGCTGCAGGTAGAGGACCGGGTACCGCATGGTCAAACTCTGGTCGTAATCGGGCGGAGTATAGACATAAGCGCGCCGCCACTTGCCCGTAATTTTCGACGGATACCAATGACTCCGCACCGCGCCGTGCGGCACCTCTCGGATCGTGTAGAAATCTTCCCCGGCTTCCGGTACTTCAATGCCGCTGCCCTCGCGTCCCCAGCCGAAGTAGCTGTAGCTGGCCGAGTCGTTGACGATCACGCCATCCACTTCGAACCAGTAATAGTGAAAACCCGGAACTGCCGGCGGCGTTGTTAACGTCCAGACGCCATTCTCGCCTCGATAAAAATCGAGCGCGTCTTTGACCAGTCCCGCGCCGCCGCGCAACCGTACCATTTTCGCTTCGGGTGCTTTGAACCGGAACGTCACGCTCCGATTGGAGTCGATCCGCGGATACTCCGCGCCGCCTACATTGCCGGGCGCGGGCGCAGAATCTGCCACCAGGTGCCGTAGGAGACTGGAGGATAGCAACGTGAGGAGCAGCAGGATTCTCATGGGCGAAAGTGAAGAGGTCTCCATGCTAGGCAGACACTCCCTTGTTTCAAGGTTACGCTGCGGTCTTGCGGTCGCGGTTGAGACACGTTCCTATCGCTGCCATGACCCGCCGCGATTTTCTCACCGCCACCGCGTTAGGTTCCTCCGCGTTTCCGATCGCCGCGCAGAACGACACAAGCGCATCATCTCCGGCCACACGCACGACCATCTCTGGATGTCGGCGAAGGAGGGCCAACCCATCGCGCAACTCATCGGCGGCGCTCCGCAGCCGAAACACGCGACCTTCATCCAGGGCACGGCGACGAAGGGCGAATTGAAACTCAAGATGACCAAACTGGACGGCAGCCTGATTGAGGAAGTGACGTTGTAGAGATAATATCTGACCTCTTCGCCAGGGCACATCCGTTCATCGTGGCGGCAGCCGAGGGACCCAATTAGGGAGGAAATAGAGCCCATCTACGGTCATTCATAAATTTTGTTGCTTGTTCACTGGGGCTTGAAATAGACCTCTCCAATGGAATCCCAATCCGACGCTAACTTAGCCGGGCCGAGGTCCTCGATCCGCTCGTCGTCGCCGCGCTATTCGCCCCTCTCCACAGGGCCGCTCGCCGCGGAGGGACCGGCAGAAATGGCGGCAGCCCAACAGGTCCGCGGGCCGACCGGGGCGCCGCCCAAATCGTCCTCGCGCCGACCTTCGAGCTCCCCGCAATGGCTCTCGGCGAAGGTGGAGCGAGGTTGGGGCCATTATTCCGGACTCGAAAAACTGATGATGCTGACGTGCATCACTGTCCTCGTGAGCAATTTGGCCATCTTGGTCTTCGGCGTGATCCTGGTGGTCCTAACCTTGCGCGGATAGCGTTGATCGAGCCCAACCCCAACGGGTGACCATGACCTATAAGGTCATGGGTTGGTGCGCGCTGTGTCCATGCCCAAGCTCATCCTGACGTGTGATCTTTGTCCCGGGGACATCGTGATGATGACGGCGGCCGTCCGCGACCTTCATCAAAATTTTCCGGGTTGGTTTTTGACGGATGTCCGGACGACCTGCCCGGAACTTTGGGAAAACAATCCTTACTTGGTGCCCATTGCCAATGATGATCCGGACGCCGCGGTCATTGCGTGTGAATACCCGTTGGTCAACGAGTCCAATACCGCGCCCTTTCATTTCATTCATGGCTATATCCAGTTCTTAAGCGAACAGCTGGGATTAGAAATCCGCCCAACCGTGTTTAAGGGCGATATCCACCTGTCGGCCGAAGAGAAGTCGTGGTTGAGCCAGGTGGGGGAGGTTTTTGATGAGGAGATCCCGTTTTGGATCATCGTCTCCGGTGGAAAACGAGATTACACCACGAAGCTGTGGGCGCCGGAACGCTTCCAGCAGGTCGTTGATCATTTTCGCGGCTCGCTCCTTTTCGTCCAAGTAGGTGCCGCAGGGGATACGCATCCGCCGCTGCGGGGCGTTCTCGATTTGCGGGGTCAAACGGACCTGCGCCAATTGGTCCGCCTGATTTACCACTCACATGGGGTCGTATGTCCGGTCACTTCGGTCATGCACTTGGCCGCGGCGGTGGAGTGTCCACCGGGACGTCCGACGTTGCGGCCGTGCGTAGTGATTGCCGGCGGACGGGAACCGCCCCATTGGGAAGCGTATTCGCATCACCACTTTCTCCATACGATCGGAGCGTTGAGCTGTTGTGCCGACGGTCCCTGCTGGCGATCACGGGTACAGCCCGAGGGCGACGGCTCAGAGAATGATCATCCAGATTCACTTTGCCGCGAGGTTCGGCCCGGTCCAATCGCCGGCTGCATGGATCTGATTCAGGCCTCTGACGTCATTCGGCGGATTGAGTGGTGTCTCGGGAATGGACAAGCCGGCGCCTTGGATTCGGTGAAGGCCGCTCGGGTTGCCGCGGGATTGGTTGCACGTGGTACTTGGTAGCTGAGGCCGCTTCGCCACGGAATTCACACCTCACCGGTTCCGTCGCCTTCGCCCATGTTGGGATCGGCAAAATCCTCGACGCCGTAGGGCAGGTCCCACAGCCGAGCGATCCGGGCGTAGTCCACCGGCGTATCCAAATCGTGCCATAAAAACTCCTGGCGCCGCTCTAGTCGCCCCCGCCCCAACATGGGCCAGTGACGGACGGCAGACGACGCTTCAGAGAGTTCGTCACCGCGACTACTCGACACACACTGGGTCTTCACTTGGACCGCCAAGTCATACAGAAAGTCTTCCACGAACTGGTATTGGCCGGCCGCCACCGCGCAACGAATGCCGGTTAATCCACCGGCCGCGATCCACGAGGGAACGTGATACCCGACGGATTCCGTTCGCAACGGAAAGCCGAAATCGCGGCATTCCCCGCCGTAGGTTGCGTCTTGCGCAGCGTAGGCGAGCGAACCCAAAGATTCGACCCACGATCCCAAGGGGAGGAATCGTCGGGAAAACTTGACGAGGATTTCAATTCGCCGCTTCTCCGCCCATTCCATTCCGGTCGCCACCGCCGCCAGATCGCCCAGCGTCGGAGCGAGGCGTGCTGGACGCGTCCAAAACTCAGCTCCGTAGCGCTCACACAAATCAGCTAATTCCTGGCCGCGTAAGCTTCCGTCGTCGCAAACCAGCACCGGGACTTCCGGATACGACCGCCGACGCGACTCCAAGTGCAAGTGGATGTACGGAACGGCCGCAAAAGTTCCGATTACGAACCCAACGGTCGGCTTCGGGTCGGCCAGCAGCGTCTGCATGCGCTAAGCTTACTAAGGAGCACTAACGGCGACAGTAGGAAACAACCCCGGAAGGCTCGGGCGAAGATCAAATTGGGCTTGAAGGCGAGTGGGCCACCAAGACCGGCCGAGTTTCTCGCGCAATTCCCTCGCGAGAGTCACGCCCCGTTCCAGAAAGACCACACCTGGGACTTGTTGCAAGGCGTGGAACGCGGGGATGACTTCATGAGCTTCGTGCGCGGCTTGGAGTTCCTGATAGGCCAACAGAAAAAAGAAAGAAGCGCCGCCGGCCTGCCGGCCAGCGGCGCTTCCACCCAAACGACCCTAACCAGTCTGGCCACCCAGCCAGACCTCGAGAGGGACGCTGCAAGGTCGATGCCAATTCGGTTAGATTTATCGAACCCGGGGTTCGATTCGGTGCGGCCCATTCATTCAGGGGCACGCGAATTGCCAGTCAAAAGACTGGTCGATTCCTCTCAATCAGCGAGGGAGAAACCCGGCCAATTCCAGTAGCCATCGAGTCGTGAATCTTCCTCGTTGGTGCAGCCGAAACGGAGGTGAACTAAATTGCATTACGCATGACGCACCGGTCGTTCTGCACGGAGCGGACGCGATCCATCAGCCGAGGAACGCGAGATTGATGGTGCGAAAGATTCGTTGCTTTGACCCTCGTTCCCGCGCAGTGCCGTCCGGCCTTTCGTGCGAAATTCGTCGAGCGCTCCTCTTTCGAGTGGATGCACGAATTACGGCCACGCCATTCTACCCAATCATTTTTCAGCCGATGTGCGTGAGAATTCTCCATCGCTTGCGTGAGGTTCACACGGTTGAACGATCAGCGTTTGTTTGCGCTTGCGGTCCGAGGTTGGTCCGATTGTGGCGTGGTCCGCACGTAATAGAATGAACCCCGTCGCCCCTTCTCAGCGGCTGCTCAATCGCCGGGAATTCCTCGGTGTGAGCTCCACGCTCGCCGGAGTTGTCATGGCGCGCGCTGGTCAAGCGCCAGAACGGCGGGTGAAAGTCGGGTTTCTCGGGACCAGCTACTCCCATTTCGCGGCCAAGCACCGATTGCTCGCGGATTCTCCCGAGTTCGATTTGGTCGGGTTGTGCGACGACGATCCGGCCGTTCGTGCTCGGGCGCCGCAGGAAGCCCGGTGGCTTACGCGACCGCAGTTGTTCGAGGCGGCCGAACTTATCGTGGTCGAGAGCGCCGTAGCCAATCATTCTCACGATGCTCGGGAGGCCTTGCTCGCTGGCCGGCATGTGCATTTGGAGAAACCACCGGCCGCGTCGTTCCCTGAATTCCAAGAGTTGCTGCGGTTGGCTTCGGAGCGTCAACGTTTGCTGCAAGTGGGTTACATGTGGCGTTATCATCCGGGAATTGTCGCCGTGCTGAAGGCCGCGAAGGAGGGTTGGCTGGGTGAAGTGTTTCTCGTTCGAGGAATGATCAATACCTACGGCAACCGCGAGCAGCGTGGCGAATGGGCTAAGTTTAGGGGTGGAATCATGTTCGAGCTCGGCTGCCATTTGGTCGATCCGCTGGTCCGACTCTTGGGCACCCCGGCGCGGGTGACTTCCGTGCTGCAGCAGGTGGGCGGTGCGGCCGACGAATTGGCGGACAACACGGTGGCAGTCTTCGAGTATCCACGCGCGTTGGGAATTGTGAGCTGTGCGGCGCGGCAACCGGGCGCCGCAGCTCAGCGCAGCTTTGAAGTGTCGGGAACCCAAGGCACTGCCAGAGTTCTGCCACTGGAACCGCCGACGTTGGTGCTCGATTTGGCCGCCGCCGCGGGACCATACGCAAAGGGTCAGCAAGAAGTGCCGTTGCCACCGTACCAACGTTATGTCGATGAGTTCGCCGCACTGGCGAAATCCATCCGGTCTGAGCAACCCCTTCCGTTCACGCCAGAACAAGACCTGGCGGTCCAATTGGCCCTCGTGCAGGCGTGTCGTATGTGACTGGTGTGCCTACTAATGCGCAATCCGAAGAGGTGCACCGGCGGTCAGCCCTTCGAAGACCGGGCCGTCCCTGCGGAACCTCAACTTACAATCCCCACGGTAGCCCCAGCAGGAACCACGCGACGAAGAATAGCGTCCAGACGATAAAGATGGTGATGACATACGGAATCATCAGCGCGACGAGGGTGCCGACGCCCGCGTTCTTGTCGTACTTCTGGGCAAAGACGACCACCAGTGCGAAGTACGCGTTCAGCGGGGTGATCACGTTCATTGGCGAGTCCGCGACGCGATAGGCCGCCAGCACGGACTCCGGAGCCACTCCCAGTTGCACGAGCAGGGGAACAAAGATGGGAGCAAAGAGCGCCCACTTCGCAATGGCTCCGGTGATGAGCAAGTCAATGATGGCGACCACCACGATGAAGCCAAGCAACAGTATCAGCGGCGGGACGCTGGCAGTCTTGAGCACATCGGCCATCGACACCGCCATGATCGTGCCGATGTTGCTGTAGTTGAAGTAGGCGATGAACTGGCTGAGGATGAAGAGCAGGAAGATGAGGCTGCCCAGGCCGGCGAGCGCCTTCTCCATCGCCTTGATCACATCGTTGGAACTTTTCAACGTCCCGGCACCGAAGCCGTAGGCCGTGCCCGTGACCCAAAACAGCACCATGATCACGGCGATCAGGCCGTTCATTAGGGGCGAGTTGCCGATCAGAGCGCCGGTCTCCGGATTGCGCAGGGGCGCCCCGGACCCGAGCGTGAGGAAACCCAAGGCAACCAGGACGCCCACCAAGCCGAAGGCAGCGAACTTTAGCCCGCGGGATTCGTTTCCCAGCGCGTCCGCCTCCTTCGCCTCGGGACTTTCTGGTGTTCCCGCCAGGTCGCCCGCATTTCCTGGCTCGTATTTGCCCAATCGCGGTTCGATCACCCGCTGCGTGATGAACGTGATCACCACGGTCAAGACGATAACCGACGCGATGGAGAACCAGAGGTTGGCCGTCAGGTCAATGGAGAGTGCAGGGTTGACCAAGTGGATGGCGTCGTTGGTGAACTCGGTCAGGACGGCATCCAGCGGCTTGATGAGCATGTTCACTGTGAACGCGGCCGCGACCGCGGCAAACCCCGCCGCCAGACCCGCGAGCGGATGCCGGCCGACGCTCAGGAACGCGGAGCCGGCCAAGGGAATCAGCACGAGGTAGCCGGCGTCGGCCGCGATGCTCGACAGGATGCCCACGAAAACGAGGATGTAGGCAATGGCCCAACTGGGTGACACGGCCACGAGTTTTCGGATCAGCGCTTTGATCAGGCCTGACGCCTCCGCCACCCCAACGCCGAGCATGGCCACGATAATGAGTCCCACCGCGGTGAACCCCATGAAGTTCGGTATGACCGACGTGTACATGAAGCGGATCCCCTCGGTGGTGAGCAGGCTGCGCGCGCTGACGGTGCTGGTTTGAAGCGTGTCCGTCGCCGGATCAATCGTTTGCTGGGTGACGGACGTGCCGGCGAGGTGGAGGACGTGCGACAGCACCACCACGACAGCCATGAGGACGAGGAAGATGATCGCTGGGTGCGGAACCTTATTCCCCACCT
>DLVS01000010.1:1772-7280 GCA_003445095.1 Verrucomicrobiales bacterium | reverse complement strand
TCCCGATGCATTTGGGTGGTGATGGCAGGAAAGACTCCGGACCAAGGTAACTTCATACGCGTGACGAGATGAAAATCGGGATCGGCGTCGGGAGGCAGCAAAATCGGAAAGATGACATTGTGGAGTGCGGTGGCACAGCGCAGCGAAGCTACCGCTTTGGAACGGCGCGCTCGAAGGAGATTACGGCTTATTTCAGCGCGAGTCTGGCATGCCAAAGCGGCAGCTCCACAAAGCTTCCGCCGCCGCACTCCAAAAAAGCGGCGACTCGGCGACTCCCATCACGGGTCGCCCATCAATGCTGCCATCAGGTCGCGGAGCTCCCGCAAAGTCATCAAGTCAACCAGCCCCTCAGGCATGGCCGAAAGGCCTCGGTCGCGCGATTCGATCTGGCTCGCGGGAATTGTCACGCGGCCTTCTTCCGGGGTTTCGAGGACGATCGCGTCGGCGGTTTCGGCTTTGACTACTCCCACCACGAGCGTGCCGTCTTTGCGGGTCACGAGCAGGTTTTCGAAGCCCGCGGCGATTTCGTAGTTAGGATTCACGATGGCGCGGAGCACGTATTCGGCGCCCTTCGCTCGCCCGATCCCAGTGAGTTGAGGTCCCACGTCGCCTCCTTCGCCACCGAGCTTGTGACAGCGCTGGCACCCCCAGTCGGCGCGTTCGGCAAAGAGCTTGCGGCCGTTCGCCGCGTCGCCACTCGCCAGGGTGATGCGATACCGGGCGAGCGGATCATCCGCCGCCAGCGAATTGGTCCAAGCCGTCAAATCAGCGTGCAGATCAGGCGCGCGAGTGGCCGATGCCCGAGCGGCGTCCAGTAGGTCCACCTGCAATTCACGGGGCAATTGGCCGCGGACCAATTGCTTGATCAATTGAGTCAGAATCTTCTGGGCCTGCGG
Organism: Verrucomicrobiales bacterium; assembly: GCA_003445095.1. GTDB lineage: Bacteria > Verrucomicrobiota > Verrucomicrobiia > Limisphaerales > UBA9464 > UBA9464. The sequence continues at coordinate 6,384 of DLVS01000010.1, read as the reverse complement.
ATCGGTTGATTGGCCGAGCGCGCGAAGGGCCGATTGACGTTCTACCGGGGATTGTCCCGCGTGCGTCCGGTCGAAGAGTTCGTTGACTGAGAGGTTGACACTTTCTGCCCTGAGGCGCTTGACCTCGGCGCGAATGACGGGGTCGGGATGACGGTTGAGGTCCGCAAGTTGTCCCGCCCAATTCGGCGGTTGCAACGCGTTGCCGGCTCGGATCGCGGCGAGGAGGACGTTGGTTGAGGAAACTTGCTCTAGCTGTGGCCACGCGGACGCGAAGGCCTCTCGGGCCGGCATGGAATCGCGGGTGCGCACGGCGCGATGAAGCCCCACCACGCGGTCAATCTGGGGCGGATAAGCCCAACTTCCGAGCGCCTCCAGCGCTTCGATGCGAACAGTCTCCGCGAGGTCAGTCCGCAGGGCCGTCTGCGCCACGGCCGAGGCTTTGGAAGGATCGCCGCCGATAAGCGCCGCGTTGACCGCTCGCCGCAGCACGAAGGTCAGCCATTCGTCGCGGCTGAAGTTGAGGTTCGTTGGCCACTGACGGTCATCGATCGTCGGCTGGCGCTGTTCGAAATTGGGCAGCAAGGAAGCCAGGGCCGGCATGGCCGGATAAATCGGGACGTCGTGCACTGCCCGGGCAGCTTCGAGGACAAGCTGGGGATCCGAATCCGATAGAAATACCGAAATATTCGGGTCCGCCCGACGACGTTCTGCCAGAAGGCAGGTGAGTCGAACGAGCGAGTTGGTGTGTGATTCCCAATCAACCAAAGCACCACCCCGATTTGAGATTAATTCAACGATCGCCTGGAATAACACTGGATCAGTCGCCGAATCGCGAATGACGCGACGTTCCATCTGGACAATCGGCCAACTCAAGGCTCTTCCGGGTTCTGGATCCGGTAATTTCGCTTTGAGGCCGGCGGGCAACGATGCGTGGATCGGTGCCCACCACGACGATTGAAACCGCGTGCCGCCGCTGCGCGTATCAAATAAATCCTGATACGCCAACACGGCTTGGGCTGCCACTGGGGAGGCCCCAAGTTCTATCAGTTGCCGCAGTTTCGATTGGGCATCCGAAAACCTTGCCGTTCCAAACATCCGAGCAGCCGCGCCTTGCACATAAGAATCGTGGTCGTCGAGTAACGGAAGTAGTTCATGAAGTCGCTTAACGAGGCGATTCTCGCTGGCAGTTGGTCCTCGCAGGATTTGAGACAAACCCCAGATCGCATGGCGGCGAGCCCTCGGTTCCCGGCTCTTCTCCGCCACCGCCGACAATGTCGGCCATGCGGCTTCGCCTCGAGCCGCGAGTTCCCACTGGGCGCCTAAGCGCACTCGCATGTCCGGCTGACCTAAGAGTTGGCCGAGATCAGCATCCTTCCGCTGGGACATACCTTCCGCGAGGAGCCGCTGCGTGTCGCGGATCAGCGGATCGTTTTGCAAGGCTGGATTGGAGACCCGCCAGAGCCGACCCTTGCCGTCCTTCTCCCAGGTGGGAAAGCCGTCGGCAACCACCACCCCTCCGCCGGGCGGAAACGCCAGATCGACCGGAGTTAAATTCCACAGAAGTTTGCCGACGAAATTCGTGGCCGAATTGTCCTCCATCCACGAGGTAGAACTGACCGCCTCGGGTGAAGCAACGACGCGAAAGAACGCCCCGACTGGTTCGACACGAAACGTCCGCACCCCGCCCGGGAAATCGCAATAGAAAAAGCTGCCTGCGAAGCCGTCACCCAAGCCGGTGCCAGGATAGTAAGCGATTCCCGCCGGTCCGTGCCCAATGTGCGCCACGGGCGGAACGATATACGCCGCGGTGTTGCTCTCTTGCGTGTGCCAGAGTCGCTCCGAGTTCCAGGCGCCCATCTTCGGCAGCCACTGCCAGCCGATGGTCCAGCCGTAGTCGGCCCCTTCGAGCACCAACGTCCAACGTGCCTTGTCGCCGCCGTCCCCGTTGTTATCGCCGGTCCACAGGTTACCGAATTCGTCGAAGGCCAGCTCCTGCGGATTACGCAAGCCGCGAGCGAAGACTTCAAATTGCGCGCCGTCGGGTTCGCAGCGGAATACCGCGCCGGTGTCCCGCACGTCTTCGAAAGGAGTTAAAGGATCACGGCCAAGACTCGATAAGACGTCGGACCCGCGATCGGCGATCGTGAAATACAAGCGCCCGTCCGGGCCTTTGATGAGCCCGTGCAGGTCGTGCCCGCCGAAGGCCACGTGGACACCGAATCCAGTCAGTAGTTTTTTCGATTCGACGCCAGGAACTAGGCCAGACGAATTGGTGAGCCACGAGGACGGCCGGCCACCACGCAAGAACTCCGGATCTCGAATACTAAATCGCCAGAGATCGGGGATGCACGTGAACCAGACGTTGCTCCCGTGAGCAAGGACCCCGGCGGCTACTCCACTTACGCTCGTGTTGAAGCCGTCAGCGAACGTCAGAGCCCGATCGGCCCGGCCGTCCTGATCGTCGTCCACGACAAGCCGAATGCGTTCCGACTCTACTTCAAGATCGCGGCGATCAACGACACCATCGCCGGTAAAATCGCGAAAGCCGCCTCGGGTCGATTTGGTAGCCGCGTCGAGGAAAGCCCGGTTCGTGGCCAACATTCCTTGAAGAAACGCCGCCCGGTCCGCCACGGAGCGCAGCGCGAGGTCGTCGGGGACCCAATCCTTGAAGTTGCGAATGTCGAATACGCTCGTCCGCCGCCGGTGACTCTCCACCACATAGGCGCGCCCGTGCTCATCGAAGCTCAGACTCGTGGGATTCTGAATGAGTGGTTCGCTCGCCCAGAGTTCCACTTTGAGTCCCGGGGCAACTCGGAGCCGCGCTTGGGCGGCCGCCACATCAGGAGCCGGACTCGTGCCCGGCGTAGTTATTGCCGGATCAGCCCACAAAAACAGCGAAGCCCAAAACAGCCCGGCCACTCGGATCAAGAGGCGACACGGGAACGACATCGAGACCGATCATGAAGGGTCGGCCCCGGTGTTCAAGGCAGAGGAAACGATGCGGATCAGAAACCCGATCTGAGCAGTCCGCTGGTCGGCGGCTAACTAAGCCGTCTTTTTGGAAAGCGCCGCGTTGAGCCGCATGTGCAATCGGGAGCGCTTGCGATTGGCCGTCCCGGCCTTAACTGCGCCTCCCTTCACGGCCTTCCCATAGGCCGAGCTCACCTCTTGAAATGCTTGCTGCGCTTCGTCGGTTTTCCCCGAGGCGATCAGGCCGAGATATTTGCGCTCCGCCGTCTTCAGGCGTGAAATGGACGCGTGATTGCGGGCGTGTTTGCGAGCGCTCGAGCGGGCGCGTTTTTCGGCGGACTTTGTATTCGGCATGATTCTTAGCGGAACTTGGAGGCCGGAAGCTATCGAGGGGCAAGGCGATGTCAACGCGTTGTTACCGCTGGGTTGGACTCGCCGAACTCACAGGCTGAGTAGGTTTAACAGGGTCGCCGGCTGCTTGTAACTGCACCGTCTGAGTCGGGAAAGCGAAGCTCAGTCCTTCGGCGTCGAACCGTGCTTTGAGTTCGAGGTTGAGCGCCTGAAACACTCGCGTGAATTCCTTCCAATCCGTCAGACGGCACCAGTACACCACGTCGATGTTCAAGGCGAAGTCGCCGAAACGGTTGAAGTGAACCACGAGGTCATGCGTGTTTGGATGACGACGAAAGATTTCCTCAATCAACTCTACCGCCCGACGAACGCGCGGTGCGGGGGTGTCGTAGGTGAGCCCAATCCCGAACGTTGTCCGAATCGTGGGACGGCGGCTGATATTCACGATCCGCGCGGTGCCAATCTCCTTGTTGGGCACGGTCACCAGGAATCCGTCGAGGTTACGGATGCGCGTCGAGCGGAGCCCCATTTCCTCCACCGTGCCGTCCACTTCGCCAACCCGAACACGGTCCCCGATTTTGAACGGCTTATCGAAAAATACCGCGACCGCACCGAACAGATTTCCGACGGTATCTTGGGCAGCCAGACCCAAGGCCAGCCCCACGACTGACACCGACGCCAAAGCCGTCCGAATATCAAATCCCAGGTTACCCAGGACGGTGAAAACGGCGACCACGCCGATGATGCCCTTGATCACTTTGCCGACGAGGACCAAGAAGTGCTCGTTGAAATCGCGATCGCCTCCGGGGGGCAGCTTTTTTCGCCAGAGTGCGATGGCGGCGTCCACGGCTTTCAGGACCACCAGCAGCAAGGACAAGCCCACGGCGAGAACCGTGAGCTTCGCGAACCATCCTTCGACGACTTCGGGCCAATTGAATAATTGCAGACCTAAGTTCAGTAACAGGACGAAGACCACCACCTTTACCGGACCATCGACGAGATTGACCAAGACATCGTCCCACTGCGTTTCGGTGCGCTCGGCCCATTTGCGGAGGCGGCTGTGAATGAGCCAATCCACAAACTTGGCCACGTAGAAAGCGATCAGGATGTAGAGCAAGGTGGCGACGTACTGCCAGAGCGGGCGCTGCAAGACCGGAAACTGCAAGACGTCCACCCGATCGAGCCCAAAGGTGAGCAGCGACCGATTTTCCTCAATGAACTCGCGTTGCGATTTAGCCAGTGCGCCCGCCCGGTCGATCACGGCCGGCGAGTTGGTGGCGGCACCCGGGGA
>DLVS01000010.1:0-1710 GCA_003445095.1 Verrucomicrobiales bacterium | reverse complement strand
GCCATAATAGGCGTTTCATGAACAGAATTGAGCGGTGAGGGGTAGCCACAGGAGGTTCGGCTGGCAAGGGCCGCGGTTGGCGAACTTGAAAGTGACCATTTGTTTTTGGGCGATCGGGGGCCCGCCCGCGAAAAAGCCCAAAAATTGTGAAACAACCAGCCCGGAGTTACGGTCATAGTCGTGTAAGGCGGTGAGCGCCTTTTTCGCCACATGACCAATTTCAGGTTAAAGGAAACCGTAGCAAGTCAGCCACCGTCGCGCAGGACGCCCGCATCGGCCGGATTTACACTAACCGAGATGCTGGTCACGATCGGCGTGATCGGAATTCTGGCAGCCTTGCTCATGCCGGCCCTCTCAGGAGCGAAGTCGCGAGCCAATAGTATCGGGTGCCTCAACAACATCCGGCAAGTCGGCCTCGCGCTCACCATGTACGCCGGAGACCACGATGGGTATTATCCGGCCCGCCGAAAACTGACCAATGCGTGGCCAACACTCCTCTTATCCTACTACAAGGACCCGAAGATTCTGAAGTGCCCTTCCGATAGCTTTGCTTCGTTGCCAGTCGGCACGCCCGTAGAGTTCAAGGTTACCTCGCAACGCAGTTACGTCATCAATGGATTTAATGATTGGTTCCGGAGCGAATTACCCGACGCCGATTACCAAAAGTTCCTCGCCTGGAAGTGGCCGACGGGAATGCGAGAGTCCGCCATCCCCAACCCGTCGGAGACCATCGTGTTCGGAGAAAAGAAGAAAGGTTCGGGCCATATGCACATGGATTTCTCTCAAGGAAAGCTGGGAAATGACGTGGAACAGATCGACCAGGGACGTCATGGCTCGAGCAACTCCAGGCAAGGCGGAGCGAACTTCGCCTTCGCCGATGGCAGCGCCCGTTATCTCAAGTTCGGACAATCCACTGCCCCGCAGAATCTGTGGGCGGTGAAAGATGAATGGCGCAACGTTGCCGTGAAACAGCAGTAGGCCGGCAGTGGCAAATCGGATGCGGCCAATTCCTCTGCTACTCACTGCTGGCGTCGCGGTTCTGCTGCTCGCTCCCGCGCCGGCGCTTCACGCTGCCGTCGTGGTGAACGAGGTAATGTACCATCCGCCTTCGGATCGAGATGACCTGCAGTTCATCGAACTCCACAACACGGGACCAGAAGCGGTGGATCTCGCCGGCTGGAAGTTCACCAAAGGCGTCGAATGCGAACTGCCTGCGGGTTTGATCCCCGCCGGAGGTTTTGCGGTTGTGTGCCGGGATCCGAAAGCGTTTCGGCGTCACTACGGAAGCAACGTACTCGCTGTCGCCAACTTTGAGGGCCGGCTGAAACACGGCGGTGAACGATTGCGGCTTGAGCGCCCCGACGGATCCATTGCGGACACATTCAAGTACCTTGATCGCAGTCCGTGGCCGCTCGGACCTGACGGCTACGGCGCTTCGCTCGAACGCCGAGTTCCCGGAGCCGCTAGTGACGATCCGGCTAATTGGGGCGGGTCCGCCCTTCCCAAGGCGCGCGTCGCTGGAGGTACCCCTGGGGCAACCAATTCCAATTCGGCGGCGCATGTGCCTCCACAAGTGGACACGGTGCAATTCTCACCGGTAGTCCCCGAGCAGCCTATCACGGTGACGGCGCAGGTGACTTCGGCCGTAGGAATTCGTGATGTCCGCGTTCATTGGCGATCGATCCAAGACCGGAATGAGATCGGAAGAGC
>DLVS01000336.1 GCA_003445095.1 Verrucomicrobiales bacterium | reverse complement strand
TTTTGTTGCACCTGCAACAAAAGGTGGTCGGGAGCGGCTTCGAATTCTTGGCCCCGCGCCGGTTTGCCGACTGGGCTGTCGATGAACTATCTTACGGGGAACGCGCTTTTGCATGTCTTCTGGATCGCCCACAGCACCACCTCACGGACTTAGAGGCAGCTTCCTCGTTGCCCTCGGAGTCTTCGTTGGAGTTGTCCTCATGGCGGGCGCCTGCCGCCGCGGGCCAAGAACACCACCGACCGATTTCGCTGAACTGACTCCGGGCGTCGGGTACACCAACGAACGGGTTTCTCGCGAACCTTGGTCGATCCACATCGTCCGAATCGATCAAGGCTTGCCGGACCTCGCGATCCATTCGACGCACGCTCAAGGCGGAACGCCAGGTTTGAGTTCGCTGAGCGAACAGGTTCGGCGTTCGCCAGCCGCGTTTGGGACACCGGTCGCGGCGGTTAACGGCGATTTCTACCAACGAGATCGCGAACACGCCGGAGATCCTCGCGGATTGCAGATCAAAGAGGGCGAACTCATCAGCGCACCGAACGGTGGCGTGGCTTTCTGGGTGGACACTGGCCGGCAACTCCACGCAACCAACGTGAATGCCAATTTCCACGTTACTTGGCCGGACGGGACCACGAATTCCTTCGGCTTGAACCAGGATCGCAAGGCCAATGCGCTGGTGCTCTATACGCCGGCCTTGGGAGCATCCACTCGTACAAGCGGAGGACGGGAGTTCATCTTGGAACCGGCTGGGGAAGCTGCCTCGCGACCGTTGGCGATCAATGAAACGTTGGCCGCTCGAGTTCTGGAGGTGCGAGATTCAGGAGACTCTCCCATCCAAACGAATCGATTTGTCCTTTCGGCCGGACCCGCATTGATCAAAACGTTGCCTCATCTTTCGGTGGGAGACTCGCTTCAGTTTACAACGGCAACGACACCGGAACTGCGCGGCGCGTTGACGGCCATCGGCGGCGGACCGGTTTTGGTGCGAGGCGGACAAGTTCAGCGGATTCAACCACCATCAGAAAAATCGTACGAATTCAGTTCGATGATGGAACGGCATCCGCGGTCAGCCATTGGCTGGGATTCGCGGTATTTCTATCTCGTTACCGTCGACGGAAGACAAGAGAAGCTATCGGTGGGGATGACCCTTGCTGAGCTCGCGCAAACCTTCGCCCAGCTCGGCTGCACTGACGCGATGAATCTGGATGGCGGGGGCTCGGCGACCCTGTGGTGTGACGGGAAAATCCGTAACAATCCGTGTGATGGTCAAGAGCGCCCGATTGCCAATGCGTTGGTCGTTACGCGAAAGGCAGGAGCCGACTCGTCCGCCAGAAAGGAGGATCGACAATCCGGGGCGACGACGAATTAAGCGAAAACTCTTCGAACTTTTCGATCGTCAGCAGGGTCGTCGTCTAGGCATCTGTGTTTTATTTGTTCCCACCGTTACCGGTTCATGACCGCTGGCCCGCGTCGGAGTGGTGTCTCCGGAATCCCAATTTGTCTTGGCGCGGAACCTGCCTAGCTTCTGGCCCGGTGCCAACGACTTGCACACGTCTGTGGTTTGCGAGCTTTTGCCGGGCCCTGGCGGTCCTTTGGACCGTTGTGAGTGTCGGGGCGCTTGCTTCGGCCGACGGCACCACTAACGGGCTCGTGCGGACCGAGCGGGGATTCGGCTTCCAGCGCGAGGAAATCGCCGAAGGACCTTGGGTCGCCCATATCTTCCGTTTCGATCGCAGTCGGAGTGACCTGGTGCTGACCACGACCCTGGGCGACAGCAATCGCCTGGGCATGAGCACAATTTCGGAACAGATGCGGGCGTTCCCCTCAGGACTGGGACGACCGTTGGCCGCGCTGAACGGGGACTTTTACAAGGATGAGCAAGAGATTCCCGGAGACCCACGCGACCTGCAAATCCGCCACGGTGAGCTCATTAGTGCCCCCGCGGGCCATGCCTGCTTCTGGATGGATGCGGCGGGTAATCCTCATTGCACCAATGTGCAGTCGCGATTGCGAGTGATTTGGCCCGACGCCACGGAAACTCCGATCGGGCTGAACGAACTGCGCGAGAATGACGCCGCCGTCCTCTACACCGGCGCGGCTGGGGCGGCGACTCCGGACCGCAGTGGAACTGAGCTGGTTCTCGAGAAGCCGGGGACCAGTTCGGACGGGTGGTTGCCATTGCGGCCCGGACGAAAAGTTCAGGCCCGAGTCCGTGAAGTTCGAAAGTCCGGCGTCACGCCTTTGGATCGCGAAATCTTAGTCCTCTCAGTAGGCCCCAAACTGACTGCGCCGGCGACCGTAGGTTCGATCATCCAGATAGTGCCAGAAACGGTGCCGGACCTTACTGGAGTAACGACCGCGATCGGCGGTGGTCCCACCCTCGTCCGCAACGGCAAAGCGATGGAATGGTCGGGCTTCTTATTGCGCCATCCACGCTCGGCGGTTGGCTGGAACCAGGACCAGATTTTCCTAGTCGAGGTCGATGGTCGGCAAAGTCAGTCAGTCGGGATGACGTTTCCTGAATTGGCGGACTTCTTGGTCAAGCTCGGCTGCCAGAACGCGATGAACCTGGATGGCGGCGGCTCGGCCACGATGTGGGTCTTTGGGCAGGTAATGAACAGCCCGTCAGAGGGCCAAGAGCGGCCCGGAGCCAATGCGCTCGTTGTACTGCTGAAAAAGCCGGAGCCCGGTCAAGTAGGCCGGTGAGCCGGGGACGATTCGCGCGGCTGGGCGGCCGCCATTTGCCGCATAAAACCACTAATGACCTTCTGGAGATTCTGGCGAAGAATCGCGGTAGCCTGGGTGGTGGCGGGGTGCCTTTCCGGGCGCGGCTGGATCGGTGGGAAAGCAGACGACGCTCCGATCACATTCGCTGACGGACCGGCAGTCTCAGAAATCCGGATCGAGCTTGACCAAGTGGCAGTGAGCCGTTTGCGCCAAGACCCAAGGCACGAAGTCCCAGCCCGATTGCGAGCCGACGGAGCCACCTTCGCCAAAGTAGGCGTCCACCTTAAGGGTTCCGTGGGCAGTTTCCGCCCGTTGGAAGACAAGCCTTCGATGACCGTGGATCTAGACCACTTTGTGCCAGGCCAGCGCTGGCGCGGTACTACCAAATTCCACCTTAACAACTCGATTGAAGATCCTAGCTTTTTGAGTGAATGGCTGGGGAGTGAGGTTTTTCGCGCGGCCGGAATCCCGGTTCCCCAAGTAGCTCATGCGGTTGTCTGGCTGAACGGTCGTCGCCTCGGCCTGTATGTGTTGAAGGAAGGTTTCACGAAAGAGTTTCTGGAGCGCACTTCGCTCAATCACGACGCGATCATCCTTGAACCGGTGACCGGGCAGGACTTGGGTGGTCGTTTCGAAGTCCGCGTGGGAACTCCGACCGAACGCGCCGATTCGCCTGCGAAGCTCCTTGAACCTCTGGCGGCCGCTGCGAGTGAAACCAATCTGGTGAAGCGCTGGCAGCGTTTGGAGGCAACCCTCGATATTGATCAATTCCTCAACTTCCTCACTTTGGAAGTTCTCTTGGCGCATCGGGATGGCTACGGGCTCGCGCGAAACAATTTTCGAATTCGACTGGATCGGCAATCGGGCCAAGTCCGCTTCCTACCTCACGGAATGGATCAACTGTTTCATCCTCCGAAACTCGCTTGGCAACCGTCGTGGGCTGGGCTCGTGGCGCGCGCTGTGATGGAGACTCCCGAGGGAAGACGGCGGTATGGGCAGGCCTTTACGAATCTATTGGTCCGTACCCTTAGTGTGACGGCCTTGACCAACCAGGTGGTCCAAGAAGCGGCGCGGTTTCGCTCGACGGTTTCGCGCCCCGAAGCCGCCGAGCTCGACCAGGCCGTCCGCGAATTGTGCGGTCGCATTGTTGCCCGTCGGGATAGCCTGGAATGGCAACTTCGGCAGGCCGAATCAGCCGCCGTCGTGTTTTCCGGGCGTTCCGCGGCTTTGACCGACTGGGCCTGCCAGGACTCACCCGCCGGAGGATTTCTAACCAAGACCAATTCAGCAGACGGGCTCACTGCGCTTTACGTCATGGCTGGACCTTCTACCTCGACTGCTTGGCACAAGTTGGTTCGAGTGCCGCCCGGCCGCTACCGGTTTGAAGGGCGCGTGGGGACGAGCAAAGTCGAGCCGTTGCCGTTCGGACGAAACCAAGGGGCAGCCCTGCGAGTGGCCGGTGGTCTGCGGTGGTCCCAGGGGCTACTGGGCGACACGGCGTGGGCGCCGCAAGGGGTGGAGTTCGAGGTTGAGGCGGACGAATTTGTCGAGCTCCTCTGCGAATTGCGGGCCAGTGCCGGCGAAGCCTGGTTTGACCTCGGATCGTTGCGCCTGTTGAGGGTCGACTAACCAGAAGGGGCTACTTTTCGCCAAAAAAAAGCCGGAACCGTGGCGCAAGTCGTGCTTAGTTCCCCATATTCTATTCGCACGCGGTTGTGCGCCGAGGACTTAGACCCTGTTCGGCGACACAATTGAGGGCGGACTGGGGACTTACCGATTCATGAACCGCTGTCGAACTTGCAAGGCGTTTACGCTTATTGAGTTGCTGGTTGTAATCGCGATCATCGCGATTCTGGCCGGCATGCTCCTGCCTGCCTTGGCCCGGGCCAAGAACAAGGCGAAGCAGACGGCCTGCCTGAACAACCTCCGGCAAATGAGCCTCGGGTTTCGCATGTGGGCCAACGACAACCGAGACCGGTATCCGTGGAGCATTGCGACGACGAACGGCGGGACCATGGGTTCGCCAGATTGGACGGATAATTTCCGAATCTGCGCTAACGAGTTGGGCACGCCACGAATCCTTATCTGCCCGACCGATAAACCCCGCAAACCCGGAACGAACTGGGTCAATCTCGATGGGCTCGCCAACGTTAGCTACTTCCTGGGGACCCGGGCCGACGAAACCAAGCCCGCCACGATTGTCGCTGGGGACAGCAACGTGACGGGCGGTGGTGGTGGCCTTGATCCGCAATGGAGCGTTTTCCTGGGCAGCTCCATCGATGCGGCTTGGGATGGGAAACTGCACGTTCAGAACGGCAATCTCGCTCTCGCCGATGGTAGTGTTCAAAACACGAAGACGCCGACGTTGCGGGCTCAGATTACCGCGGCGCTGGCCAGCGGGCTAACGAACGTCGTGTTCTCCAAGCCCAGAGGGGTGTTCTGATTCGCCCCTTGGCGGGTTGCTTTCCGGCATTTGCGCTCATGACGAACCGTCCCTTCACCGCAATCGCAGCTGTGGCGGTTTTTCTCGCGGCCGGGGCGTATGTGGTTATGTCCTTTACGGGCCTGCCGCCGCGAGTGGATTCGGCGATCCACAAGGAAATTGGCCGTACCCTCGCGCAGGAAGCGCTCGCGCTGCGGGGACCTGACGGCAAGCTGACAGTTTTGGTCCGCGATACCGCGGCCTTCCCGCAACCGGCTTTTGATATCGCTCGCTCGGCGTTTGATCGTGAAATCCGCCGCGGAGGAGCGACGGTTGCGGCTGTGCAGTTGCTGCAGGAAGACCCGTTGCGCCCGCTGCAAGTACCGTCCGGGGATTTCTTCGAACTCATCCGGCGCAGCGCAGTCGGTGACGTCATCGTGTCGTTCATGGGGCCTCCCCTTTTGACTGACGAGCAGCGCGCCAACCTGACGGAGATCAAGCCCAAGATCGTCGCGTTTTGCCCGGGGAATATGCCCGAATACATCAACCTACGGCAGCTCGCCCAGCAGCAGCTGTTGCATGCCGGCGTGCTTAGTCGTCCGCTCAAACCGATGGCCGCGGGCGCGCCCCGGGCTGGCCCCGAGTCTTTCAGCGAATTGTATCGACGGGTGGACGCGAAGGAGCTCGCGCAACTTCCCGAACCCGGCAACCGGCTATGATGGGATAAGGAGGCTGCATGATTTCGCTCGCTTCACCCGGTGCTCGCCGCGCTCCGAACCGGGCCTTCACTCGAACAGATCTGCTCGTGGCGGTGGCCGCGACCTCCGTGCTGGCAGCCTTAATCGTGGTTCCACTCACGAACGCCAAACGGAAGGCCCGGCTGGCGACCTGCCTGAACAACTTGCAGCAGGTCAATCGCGCGGTGCTGCAGTTTGCCGCCGATCACAATCAAACTCTTCCCGGTCCGGTCGCCGGACAATCCGGCGAACTCCAGTGGTGGTATAAAGAACAGGTCAAGCGGTACGCGGGGATCACCGGCCCGTCCTCAGCGAATGACACGGTTTTTGCCTGTCCCGACGATCGGGGTTATACGGACCCGCGGCCGTTCTATCGCAGCGAGCGATTCGACTACGGCAGTTATAATTTCAACGGAATCCTTCTTCCGGGCGCGCCCAACGTCGCTGGTTTGCCCCTCTCCGCCATCACCGATCCGAAACGGACGCTGCTGACGATGGAATGGACCGCGCACGGTCCGCTTTCGTGGCATCGGAGCCGGACCGGAAAGCGGAACGCTCCCTTTTACTGTGACGCCGAAAGCGTGGTCGGTTTCGTGGATGGGCACGTCAGTCTCAGTCCGATCTATTTCGACGGCTACACTCCGGCCTACATGCGCGACCCGCTTCCGGGGTACGATTATCGCTATAGCGGAAACTAGAATGGTGGAACTTACGCAGCTCCTGTAACGTCGATGGTTGCTGAACTCCTTTAATGTCACTGATCCCAATGTTCCGTCGGTTTTCCAGGTTCTTTCGGTCCGGCTCGTGCCTGTTGCTACTGGCAATGGCACGGGTCCACGCAGCACCCGAACTCGGCCAGTGGGTTCCGCTGTTTCAAGGGATCGACCACGTGTCGGGCACTAACTCAACCCGGAGTGGCGACTTTGAGAATTTGATGGTGATCAACGCACTGCGAATTGACCTTCGTGATCCGGACATCCGCTTCCTTAGTTCCCCTAGGATCAGCAATTACGTCGCTAACGTCCGGGAAACGGCCGGGCGAACCGTCAGCCAGTTCCTCCGGACGAACCAGGTCCAGGTGGCGGTCAACGCGGGGTTCTTCAACCCTGGAACATATTATTTGCCAGAGGGCACACCGATGACGGCTGCTGGCCTTTTGATCAGTCAAGGGGAGCTGGTGTCACCGGCCAGCGCCTCGTACTTCGCGAGTCTGCTAATCGACCAAAACAACCAAGCGAGGATTGTGCCCACGAATTGGCCTGCGGTGAGCACCGACGGCGTGTGGACGGCGGTTAGCGGCGACTACCCGGTTCTCGTTGGCGGGGTCAACGTCGGTCGGAATTACCGGAATCTCGGTGGCTTTGTTCACGACAATCAGCCGCGTACCGCAATCGGCCTTTCGGAGGATCGGCGAGATCTGTTCCTTCTGGTGATTGATGGTCGCCAGCCCGGATACAGTAACGGTGCTTATGATTCGGAAACGGCGGCCTGGTTGCAGCTCCTCGGGGCTCATGACGGCATCAATATGGATGGGGGTGGTTCGACCACCATGGTCGTTGAAGGCAGCACTGGAAATCCGGTAAGATTAAACCGCTCCAGCGCCGTCGCCGACTCCGGCAAAGAACGCACTGTCGGAAGTCACCTGGGAGTGTTCGCCAAACCAGTGACGGGATTCATCAATGAGGTCGTGGCGCTCCCGGACGACGACGTGGCCACCATTACCTGGACGACTCGCGCCCCCGCGACCACGCAGGTGGAGTATGGACTGACCTCTGATTTGGGGCTGACGACGCCGACTGAGGCGGCCGCGACGACGAACCATGCCATACGATTGACCGGATTGATTCCCGGTACGGGGTATTACTTCCGCGCGGTATCGGAGGCGGGAGGCACCACCTACACATCGACGATCCGGTTTTTTGCGACGACGAATTACCTCAGCACGAATCTCGTGATCGCGCTGACGGATTCTTGGAAATATTCCTTCGCGAACCTTGATGGAGTCGCTTGGACTGAGTTGGACTTCGACGACTCGAACTGGAGTGGCCCTGGGGCCGGGGTGTTGTGGGCCGACACTCGAGGTTCGCTAAACCCGGAGATTCAACCGGAGGGTGACCCGCTTCCGGGTAATGGGGAGTTTCCGTACTTCACCTACTACTTCCGCACGCACTTTCAGTCAGTCAACCCTGGCCCCGGGTCCCAATTGCAATTCTTCGGCTTCATCGACGACGGGGCAGTGGTGTATCTGAACGGCCACGAAATCTATCGATTGCGGATGGAAGATCCGCCCGCGGTGGTGAGCAACGAAAGCCTGGCGGCTGGCTATCCTTGCGACGGGGATGCCATTTGTCCGGACGAATTTGTGGTCGCGGACTCGGTTGCGGAACACTTGCGGGAGGGTGACAACGTTCTGGCAGTGGAAGTGCACAATTACAATGCGCGAAGTCCGGACATAACGTTCGGCTTGGCCGTTACCGACGCTCGCACCGTGACCGTTCCCGCCGTGCTGGCGATTTCAGGGGGTGACGGCACGACCTCGGTCAGTTGGACTCGTGGAGGATTCGTTTTGCAATGGTCAGAGGGCGCGCAGGGACCGTGGACTGATGTTCCTGGGCCGGTTCTGGCGAGTCCGTTCACCGTGTCTGATGCCGGTTCGACCCGCTACTATCGGCTTCGCAAGTAGGGTCGACTGATGGGCACGCCTGAGACGGATTTCGTTTCTTGGCTCCACCACAGCCGGCACTTTGTTGCGGCTGTGACATTGGCACTACTTTGGTGGATTGAATCGGTGGCACCGATGTTCTCTGGGCGGGCCCGCCGGTTGTCTCACGTCGCCAACAATCTTGCACTGGCCGCGATTAACGCGTTGGTCGCCTCGGGCTTTGCGTTGGCCATCCTCGCGGTAACGGAGTGGGCGAGGGCGCGGCACTTTGGATTGTTGAATCTCGTTGCCTTGCCTGAGTGGCTGTCTTGGATTGGAGCGATCGCCCTGTTCGACTGCTGGCAATACTGGTGGCACCGGCTCAATCACCGAGCGCCTTTGTTGTGGCGCTTTCATGCAGTCCACCATTCCGATGCAGAAATGGACGCTAGCTCCGGGGTGCGCTTCCACACTGGAGAAATCGTGTTTTCGTTTTTGGCACGCCTTTTGGTTGTCCCGGTGATCGGTATTTCCGTGCCGCAACTGCTGGTATACGAGGCCATTTCTCTACCGGTGATTCTGTTTCATCATAGCAACCTGCGAATATCGAACCGAATCGATCGTTGCCTTCGGTGGCTCATCGTTACTCCGCGAATGCATTACGTTCACCATTCGCGTTGGCAGCCGGAAACGGACTCCAATTTTGCCAGCTTTCTGTCGGTCTGGGACCGGCTATTTCGCTCGTTCCGACTCCGAAGCAAGCCGGAAGAAATCTCACTCGGGTTGGACGACTACGAGGAGCGCGAATGGCGTCGCTTACCGGGCATGCTCGCATCTCCGTTCAGGAAATCCTCCGCGCGGGCTACGACTTCTCAGCGGACGACCACCGACAACCGGTAAGTCCCGAAGAGTGATCGCTGACTCTTCGAACATGGACGGGTAATGGGAGCACGAGCTGTCAACGCTGCGCCCGTTCGCCGTGCTCAAATGTGCTTCGAATCGCCATGGTCCTTCTCGCTATAGCCTGACTCCTGGCGCTTGAAGTTGACTTCGTTCTTCTTGAGGTAGGCGTTAAAGAGGTCGTCGGCGTCCATACCGAGCACTTGTGCCAGCGAGATCAGGAAATGCAGCATGTCCACGACTTCCACGCGGGCGTTCTGAGCATCGAATTGCTGGTATTTGGCCCACCATTTCCAAGGCACGCTATCGGTGAGTTCGGCCAATTCTTGGGACATCGCTCGGCAATAATTGAGAACCCATTTCGTTTTCTCGGCTTCGTCCATGTGATCGGTGACAACGCCGATGCGTTCATTCAAAGCTTTCTGCATGCGGAATAACTCGCGGAGCTGGTCGGACGAAGGCGCCATGCGCGTGAGTGTGCGTGTGCTCACTCACACGGCAATCCGGAAAGAGGCCATCCCCCAATGGTCCCGAGGAGCATGGGCTCGGCGAGCTAAGGTTTTCGGGTGGGTACGGGTGGCGTCGTCGTCGGCGGAGGCTGAGTCGTGCTCCGCGTGGTCGAAGGTGGTGGGTGCGTTTCCGGAACGCTTCCATTGAATGGGGCACATCCCGTCAGGAGCGTTATCCCAACGGCCGTTAGCAGAATTCTCATCCGACACCAGCGTGGCGAGGAAAGGTGTCCGACGCCAACAACTTCTCCGGCTCTCGTCGCCTGAAATGACTTTTGAGTGGGGTCCGCGTGCCGATCGTATGCCCGTTTCTTGACGCTGGAGTCGCTGCTCCTCACTGTCCCACCCCGGTTCGGGCCACTCCCGGCCTCGCGTCACCTCGTATGAGCACTCCGCACAATCTCTTTAACACCCTGCAAACGTTCGAACTGGGCACTGGCGGCTCCGGCCGCTTTTACTCGTTGCCGGCCCTAGAACAGGCGGGCATTGGAACTCTCTCGCGCCTCCCGATCTCAATCCGTGTGGTGTTGGAATCGGTGTTGCGTAACTGCGACGGCCTCAAGGTGCAGGAGCAAAACGTTCGGGAGTTGGCGAATTGGAAGCCCAACGCCCCGCGGACGGAGGAAATCCCGTTCGTAGTGGCGCGCATCGTCTTGCAGGACTTCACGGGAGTTCCACTGCTGGTCGATCTCGCCGCGATGCGTACTGCGGTGGCGAAGTTGGGACGTAATCCCAAGCTCATCGAACCCCTGGTTCCAGTGGATCTCGTGGTTGACCACTCAGTACAGGTCGATTTCGCAGGATCGTCCGATTCGATGCAGCGCAATCTCGAGCTGGAGTTTTCTCGCAATCGCGAGCGCTACCAGTTCCTGAAGTGGGGTATGCAGGCGTTCGAGACGTTCAAAGTCGTCCCGCCCGGAATTGGCATCGTGCATCAAGTCAACCTGGAGTATCTAGCCAAGGGCGTCCTCGCTTCGCCGACCTCGAGCGGCGATGACGCGCCGGCGGTCTATTACCCGGATACGCTCGTCGGCACCGATTCCCACACGACGATGATCAACGGCCTGGGAATCGTCGGTTGGGGCGTCGGCGGAATTGAAGCCGAGGCGGGTATGCTCGGGCAGCCAGTGTATTTTCTGACGCCGGATGTCGTCGGAGTGCATCTGACTGGCGCGCTCAGCGAAGGTGTGACCGCCACCGACCTGGCGCTTACCGTGACGCAGCTCCTGCGCAAAACTAAAGTCGTGGGCAAGTTTGTAGAGTTCTTTGGTCCCGGGGCGATTGCGCTGCCCGTCGTGGACCGGGCCACCATCGCGAACATGGCGCCCGAATATGGAGCGACGATGGGGTTCTTCCCCATCGACGAAGAGTGTGTGAACTACCTGCGGGCGACCGGCCGCAGTGAGGCGCAATGTAAGGTCTACGAGAACTACTATAAGGCGCAGGGATTGTGGGGAATTCCGCAGACGGGCCAAATCGATTATTCACAGGTCGTCGAACTCGACCTGGCCAGCGTGAAGCCCAGTGTCGCGGGTCCAAAACGTCCGCAGGATCGCATCGAACTGAGTAACCTTCGCCGCGAGTTTTTCCAGGCCGTTCAACGACCGCTCACTGAGAACGGCTTCGGAAAGTCCCGCCAAGTCTTCGGTCAGTCTGTCAAAATCGAAACCGCCGCGAAGAAGAAAGCGAAGGTTGGCACGGGTTCCGTCGTCATTGCGGCGATCACAAGCTGTACGAACACGAGCAATCCCAGCGTGATGCTGGCTGCCGGCCTGCTCGCGAAAAAGGCCGTCGAGAAAGGCCTCAAGGTCAATCCGACCGTTAAGGCATCCCTCGCACCGGGATCGCGTGTGGTGACGGACTATTTGAAGAAGACAGGATTGACGCCTTTTCTGAATAAACTGCGTTTCAACACGGTGGGCTACGGTTGCACCACTTGCATTGGCAATTCGGGCCCGCTCGATCCGGCCATCGAAGACGCGGTAGTGAAAAACGACTTCGTCACGGCCAGCGTGCTCTCGGGAAATCGCAATTTCGAGGCGCGGGTGCACCACAGCGTGAAATCCAACTTCCTCATGTCGCCGCCGCTGGTGGTCGCCTTCGCGCTCGCGGGGCGAGTGGACATTGATCTCAGTTGTGAGCCACTGGGTACCGGAAAAGACGGTGAGCCTGTTTATCTCGCCGACCTGTGGCCGACCCTTGCCGAAGTCCGCGACGCCATGCAGAGCGCGCTCAAGCCCGAGGTCTTTCGGAAACTCTACAAAGACTTCGCTGCGCAGAACCCCAAGTGGAACGAAATCCCGTCGAGCGTTGGCAACGTTTATGAATGGGATTCGAAGAGTACCTACATTCAAGAGCCGCCCTTCTTCAGCGATTTTGCCCTTCAGCCGGAAAGTATTCGTCCGATCACCGGCGCCCGCGCCCTCGGAATCTTTGGGGACAGCGTGACGACCGACCACATTTCACCTGCCGGTGCCATTAAGAAATCGTCACCGGCTGGGGTGTATCTGGTTGAAAATGGCGTCGCCTTTGAGGACTTCAATAGCTACGGCTCGCGCCGCGGTAATGACCGAGTGATGACTCGCGGCACCTTTGCCAATGTACGCATCAAGAACCTGATGCTCGGCGGCGAAGAGGGAGGCAACACGCTGTACTTTGGCGCGCCGAATCTCGGTGCGACGAGCCCGGAGAAGATGTCCATTTACGACGCGTCGATGAAGTATCAAGCCGCGGGAACGCCGCTGATCATCCTCGCGGGTCACGAATACGGGACTGGCTCCAGTCGAGATTGGGCGGCTAAAGGAACTCGTCTCCTCGGAGTGCGGGCCGTCGTGGCGCAAAGCTTTGAGCGCATCCATCGCTCAAACTTGGTCGGCATGGGTGTGCTGCCTTTGCAGTTCAAGGAAGGGGCCACAGCGCAGACTCTCAAACTCGATGGCACGGAGACCTACGACATCGTCGGACTCGACGGGGCGATTAAACCTCAACAGGATCTTACCCTTCGCATTACGCGTCAGGATGGCATCGTCGAGAATGTTAGCGTGCGGTGCCGTATCGATACTCCCATCGAGATTGATTACTATCAGCACGGTGGGATCTTGCCCTACGTGCTAAGGCAGTTATTGGCGCAGGCGTGAGCTGCCGCGGCGGCGATCAGACCTTATGAATTCGATCGCCAACCCGAATGCGGCCAGCCTGCAGGACGCGAGCATTGACTCCGCGCAGCCGTAGTTGACGGCCCTCGGGCGAATTCACGAACTGGAGCGCTTCCGACCCAAACCTTTTGGAAAACTTTGCGCAGCCGGTGTGAGGCTCGGCGCTGATTTCGATAATCGCTTCGCCGATTTTCAAAGTTTGACCTGCCGGCAGATTGGCCTGACTGAGATCCAGATCCACCAGCAGGTTATCGCCTGCCAGGGGCCAGCACTCTCGGCGCCTGGAGATTTGTGAAAGGAATCGGGTATTCATCAGCGTCAATTGGGTGTCTGGATTGGGGCTCCCGTCGGGCAGTCGCCGCGTGCAGTGCCGAGCCCAGCGGTCGCCATAGAGTCCCTCTGCGGGGGTGAGTTCGCCCGTGTCCGGGAGTTCTCTCAAATCACGATCGGGCCGCACAACAATGGCAACCAACGTTCCTTCATTGGCCGGAGCCCGAAGTACCTCTGGCAAGCCCGCCGCCAATTCGTCAGTAGAACAGTGGTGCTCGGCCGTATCGAACATGCGAAGACTCAAGCGTTGCGGCGTTGCCGAGGCAAGCACGGGAAACAAGGGCCTCCACGGTCCAGCCGTGAATTGAGATGGGGAATTCTCACTTTCTGAGCTCCCGAGAGGAGCTATCACCCAGCACCAGGTGAAAGCTCTGCGCTACACCCTTGAGCTTCCTGGCTTGTTTCGTACCGTCCGCCGCTGTGCTCGACATCAAGCTGCTGCGGGAGAAACCCGAATACGTTCGTGAACGTTTGGCGACCCGCCACGCGGGCGACGAGGCCCGGGTTGGGGAATTGCTGGCCTTGGATGAACAACGTCGGACTGCGGTGGCCGAAGTCGAACAGTTGAAGGCGCTGCGAAACAGCGTCTCTAAGGAAATTGGCGTCCTCATGGGACAGAAGGTACGAGTATCAAGTGGATAACTCGACCAGAGCCAAGAATGTAACATACAAGTCGTTCTCCACCGTTGGTGCTCTTTACGAAGCCGGTTCATACAAGATGGGGAAGAAGCATGGCGAATGGAAGGGCTACGATGAAGGCGGCTCTGGACAGGTGACCAGTATCATGACCTTTT
>DLVS01000489.1 GCA_003445095.1 Verrucomicrobiales bacterium | reverse complement strand
GCTGCGCCGTCCCCGCCCGCTAGGGCAGCCTTCGCGAACGTAGCGCAGAACGGATCGGGCCGTCCTCCTCGGAGTCACGGACTTCGTCCAGCCCCGCGGCAGCCTTACTGGGTCCATGGCCGCAGTTGGTCGCGCACCACCCCGCTGGACCGCGCGAAATTCCTCAACGCAATCCTGCCAATTCCTGGAGCACCCGCCAGTTATCCAAACGTTCCTGGCGGCTGGCCAGAATCGTCTCGCTGGGATTGCCCTCCGCGTCGAACTGTTTGGCGAAACGCCCTTCCGACCGAGCGAACATCACAAAGTCATAAACCTCGTTGGTCTTTGGCTCGATGAAGAAGTCTTCCGTACTGGCGGGATTCCCCTGCAGACTCAGACGCTCGCTGATCTTGGAGCCTTTGCGCGGATCATAGAGCAACACTGGGAAGGTGCGGGTATCGACAGCGAGCTTGGATTGCTGCATCGCCATGTTGTCGCCCACACCGTGCTCGGGCTGGCAGGTCGTGTAGACGCTTACTACCGCGGGTCCGTCGTATTCGTTGGCGGCGATGATCGACTTGTAGAAGTGGTTGGTCATCGCGCAGCTCGTCTGCGCGACCAACACTTCCGGGTGCATCATCGCGATCTGCGCGATCTCTTTGCGCCGTTCCATCTTTCCTGGAATCGCTTTGCCGTGGACCGAGAACTTCGTGTTCTGGCCCATGTAGGAACCAGTGGAGGATTGTCCGCCGGTGTTGGAGTAAACCTGAGTGTCGAGAATGAGAACCTTGATGTTCATTCCCGACATCAACATGCGGCTGAGCGCCTGGAACCCAATGTCGAGCATTGCGCCATCGCCGCCGAACACCCAAAGCTTTCGGTCCTTCCAACCCATTTGATCCCAGCGCGACCGCACGCCCATCGCGTAGGTGGGACCGTTTTCGAACAACGAATTCGACCACGGCACCAAATACGGATTGTACGGATATGTCGAAGCATAAACCGTCGAGCAGCCGGTCGAGTTGATAATCCCGACGCTCTCCTTGCCGTACACAAAGCCAGTCGCTGCCAGCATCATGCGGATAGCGGTTGCTTCACCGCAGCCCATGCATGAGCCAGCGCCCCCGACATACAACAGGGAACGATCCGCCAGCATCATGTCCGTGAGCAGTTTATCGTTGATGAACTGCTTCGGCGTCTCCGGCAGCTTGCGATAGAAGTCGAACGTCTTCTGGAATTTCGGGAGCGTGTTGTGCTCTTTTCGGAGCATGGTGAGCGCCCCGTGGTCTCCGCAGGCTTCGACGCACTCGGCGCAACCCTTGCACTTCGTGGGATCGATGAAGATGCCGAAATAGCCCGGCTCTTGCCCCTTCTTTTCATAGACGTTCCAGAACTTGGTCGTCTTGCCAAACTGCTTGCGGTAGTGCTCGCGCTCGATCGGGTCAGAGATCTGTTCCAGTTCCGAGTCGAGTTTGGCCTTCGGCACGACCTTCCCGAGGATGGCGGTGTCGGGACACTCAATCACGCAAGCCATGCAAGCGACGCAGTTCTCCGAGTTGAGCAGCGGAATCTCCGGTGCAATGTACGAGAAATCCCGCAAGGAGCCGGAACCGGCCGTGATCAACGAACGGGCTACCGAAGGATCGGCCGGCAAGTCCAGCTCGGCCGTGCCGTCATTGTAAGCGCCGACGATGCGGTCATTGAAGTCGGCAACATTCAAAACGTCGTCCGTAATGGGACGCGTGTTAATTCGAAGGGCGGGCGCTTCCGCGACAGGGGCATTCATGAAATTGGGAGAAAGTAATCGTGGGTCGGCACTTGGGATCATTTACTTCGCGAAGACAGCCTCTTCGGCTCTCGAGACTGGGCGGCCACTGTCGGGTGCCTTGATGATTTCCGTGGGAATCTCCATCACATCCAGCAACCCGCGCCGCACACAGGTGAGATTTTCCTGAACGACGTGCTCGCCCCGCTTGCCAAAGTATTTGCGGATATATTTTTCGACCGCCCCCAATACCTGTTCATCCGACATCCCGGAATCGTGGGCAAACGGGGTGACCTTGATGAAAATGCCCACCAACGCGACACCCTGCATGCGCTGTTGTAAGTCAGGATCCGTCGCAACCTCCCGGGCGATCTTCACCGTGTCGAGGTAATAGACCCGAACCCGCTTCGTGCGGATGATTTTGCGGCCAAACTCGGGAATGTGATCCCAAACTTTTTGCGGATCGGTCTCGTTGCTTTGGATGAAGATCGAGCCGTCATGGGCAATGCCTTCGAGTGGGTTGCCCAGGTTGAACGCGTTAACGTCATTCAACGGAATGAACTCCACGTGATTCAGTTCGCAGTGCGTCCGCAAATGCTCGCGCGCGACTGTTAGATAATAGGTCGTCGGGAGACCCTTTTTCTCGGAACCGTACTTGGGATACGCCTGAACGTGGAGGTTGAACAATTCACCGACGAACGAGGCGATCAATTTGTTGGTGGTCACGGATCCGAAGCCACCGACGGAATGGCCCCGCATCGAGAACGCACTTTCAGGCCGGACATCGGGATCGATGGATTCGTTGATCGCCAAGGCGTGCTTAACGCCAACTGCGGAAAACTCCTTCGGCGCTGCCTCAAGCATATTCTTCGCCAGCGCGATGAAGTGGCCAGGCCGCACGTCTCGGGAACCCAAGCCGGCGCAACTGGCAATGATTCGCGGGATCCGATCGATTTTGGGATACTTGAACTCTCCCTTTGAGCCATAGGAGTTGCCGGTCAAGGCATCCGCAAACGCCGCCTTGATCGCTTGCACGAGCGGGTTGGATTGAGCGAGGGGATTGTCCATCCGCTCGACCACGGTGAAGGCCTTCACGTTCTTGAGCATCGCCACCAACTGAGTCGCCGGAAACGGGGCGAAACAGGTGACATGCACCACCCCAACCTTCAGTCCCATCTCCTCGCGGATGTAATCCACGGCCGCCTCGGCCGTTTCCATCATCCCGCCCATGCCCACCATCGCATACTCCGCATCCTCCATCCGGTAGCTATCCACCATCTGATATCGGCGGCCCGTCTGGCGGTAAAA